>NZ_QULX01000025.1:21164-34862 GCF_003481835.1 Roseburia sp. OM02-15 | reverse complement strand
ATTTTTTCACATATTTGACGCCCTGCGATACTAAACTTACCACTTTTTCAGTGGCGTCCCTATAGAGGTGGGAGTCATCTCCCATCTGATATAAATTCTTAAAATTCATATGGTGCATTTCCTGAGAAGTCAGCGATCAGTCCGTGTGCGTTCTCCAGATAGAATACTTCAAAAATTGGATTGTCTGCTGTCTGATACTGTCCTTTTACGATTGGATTTGCCATACATCCTTCTTTTACTTCCATGTTGTTTTCAAATACTGCTTTACCATGTAAACGAATCCATGCATACTCCGGAGAAGAAACAGAAATCTCAATTTCCGGATTTTCCTGCATGTCTTTGTATACGTCTTTTGTGTTGTTTGTGCAGAACCATAATTTTCCATCTTTTTCAAAACAGAACATGAATGGACGGCATTTTGCTTTTCCATCGCGACCTACTGTTGCAAGATACTGTACCGGGTTTGCCTGTAAAAATTCTACTACTTTGTTCATGATGATATCCTCCTGATTTTTGATTTAATTTTTTATTGTTTTTCGTTGTAATCTTATTGGTTACATCTGATATTTGCATATTATCATGGTTATGTTGTAATGTCAATAGTTACATCTTCATTTTTTATACATTTGTAAAAGAATACAATTCCTGTTGATATATTGAAATTATTTTTCTCTTTATTATAATAATAGGTAGATCACATACAAAGGAGAGTCACACTATGAGTTATGCATTAGCCCTTATTGGGTTCTTGGGTTTCTTTATCACAAACATCTACATGATTATACAAGCAGTAAAAAAGAAGTTTCGAAAAAAATTACTGCTTCCACCACTTATATGTTTCATCTTGTTTATTATCGGCGCAAGCCTGATGCCTTCTTCTACAAAAGTAGCCATAAAGACGATTCAAATATCGCTTGAAAATCAGGAGACAGAATATGATATCAACCAGACAATTCCTGTATCAATTTCTGTTGAACCATCGGATGCCGATATTTCAGATTTGACCTACATTTCATCTGCTGGTAAATCAGATACCTTTACATTTACGGATAACAAAATCGAAACAGGAACAGCCGAAGGCTCTTATGAAATATACGTCAAATGCGGCGATATCGAAAGTAATAAATTATCAATTACCGTTGTAGATGTCGCAGCCAGAAAAGCTGCGCAGGAACAGGCAGAATTAGAAACTCAAAAACAGGCGGAACTGGAAGCTCAGGAAGAAGCCCAAAAGCAGGCGGAACTGGAAGCCCAACAAAAAGCTCAGGAAGAAGCCCAACAAAAAGCTCAGGAAGAAGCCCAAAAACAGGCGGAATTGGAAGCTCAGCAAAAAGCCCAGGAGGAAGCTCAAAAGCAGGCAGAACTGGAAGCTCAGGAAGAAGCTGCAGCTGCTCAGACACAACAAAATACTACCACTTATTCTTCCGACACTTCTGATTCACAGCAAAACACCGGTGGAACGGTATACTGGACTCCAAATGGAGAAGTTTATCACTCCACCAAGGACTGTCCTAGTCTTGGACGCTCCAAAACTATACTCAGCGGTTCCATCTCTGAAAGTGGAAAATCAAGACCATGTAAAAATTGTTATTAATACAAAAAAGCGGGATCTCACAACTGTGAAATCCCGTTTTTTACTTATCATTTTATTTATTATTTTCCTGCTCCAGATATTTTTTCAAATCTTCCCTGACATCTTCCAGCGTAATAGATTGCAATTCCCGCTCCATCGCTTTCTGCACCCGATCCAGTTTTTCATCCAATACATGATGAATATTTCTTCCAACCGGACAGGCAGTATTCGGATTTTCATGAAAATGAAAGAGTTGATTTTCTTCTACACACTCCACTGCACGATAAATATCCAGAAATGTAATCTCTGACAACGGCTTCGCAATCGTGGTTCCACCAGTTCCCCTCGCCACCTCAATGAGTCCTGCCGCCTTGAGCTGACCTAATATTTTCCGAATAATGACAGGATTCACATTTGTACTTCCTGCAATAAAATCACTAGTTACTTTATAATCATCTTTGAATGTATCCACACAGGCAAAAATATGAATCGCCAGCGTAAATCTGCTTGAAATCTGCATTTTTCTACCAACCTTATCTACTTTTACTAATCGTTTTCTATACTTTATCGAAAAAAACTACTTCCTATTTCTGCACTTCATTCAGTAGCATATCTTTTGCATCGTCTTATCGAATAGTTATAATATAGTAAAAAAGTCAACTTTTTGCAACCATATTTCTTTGTGAAATCATCTGGCACATTCTTATTTTCTACATCCCAAAAATCTATTCTATCATCAATTTCATGATTTTTTCTTCGGTGTAGCCTTTTCTCTCACCCAGAAAATACTCAATGCCAGCACCAGCACTTCTACCACCGGCATCACCCACCACAGACTTTCCGGTGCAAACCAAATTGGAAATCCCAGATTCAAGTCGAACGCACGTGAGACTTGGTGCGTGATTCTGGTCAGCGCAAGCTGACATCTTCTTTTCAGAATCACTACACTCTACTCTCCGTTCCGGTCGGCGCAAAACCATTGTCTCCCAGACAATGTGCGCCCTCGCGGAGCATTTATCTCAGTCGGAGATTGAACTCCCACTGAGAAATACTTGTTACTACTCACCACTTGCAGAAGTGGGAGTCTCAACTCAGACTGAGATGAACACCCCATTTACCTGTGAAGCCATTTTCAGTGACATTGACGGAACCTTTTTAACCTCCGAACATCATGTTTCCCCAAAAACACAGGAAGTCATCCGTTCAGCGATACAACACGGCATCCAATTTTCCCTGATTTCCGCCCGAAATCCGCTCTGCATTCAGCCGATTCTCGACCGGATTCATCTCTCCTGCAATATCATCGGATGTAACGGCGCACTGATTATGAATGAAAATCACAAAACAGATTGCAACAGAACACACTCTGGCATTCGGTGATAATTACAACGATGTGGAAATGTTACATACCGCCGGTCGTGGAATCCTCATGGGAAATGCCCCGGAAGACATAAAAGAAAAAGGCTTCACTCTCACAAAAGACAACGACCACGATGGTATTGCAGTTTACCTTCACAGTATTTTTCCATTTTGATTTTCCCGTAACACACAAAAAGAGGGGCAGTGGTATGATCACTGCTCCTCTTTTTCTTCCATTATCAGAATATACTCATACTTCGGAATAAAATTACTCTTATCGTACTGTTTATAATACTGTGTAAAGATTCGATCCATAACTTTTGGAATCTTTGTCTCATCTGCCTCAAACAAAATGATCAGATACTGCATGGAACTGTAGCGGGTACAAATATCCACTTTTCGGATTGTCTGCCGAATCGCTTGTTCCATACTCTCAAGCGCCCGCTCAATATTTTCGATATACATCACATAATCCGGTGTCGTATCCATCGTAACCATCACCAGATAGCAGTGATATTTGTAACGCTCACCTAAATGATTCATATATTCATAAATTTTCGCAAATTCACGGTAATCCAGATCCAGTGCACCGGTATAATTGCCGCTCTCCCGCAATGCTTTTGTAATCATTGCCAGATCTCTTCCGGTTCCCTGATCCGTCTTCTGCTCCTGCTCCATCTGCTGATAGAAGAAGAAATCACCTTTACCATTCTGTTTTACATAATACAATGCCTTATCCGCCTTGGTGTAGCACTCCTCAAAAGATGCTCCCTTTGTCGTTTCACAGATTCCAGCAGAAATTGACGCGTGGCGGATCTCCATATCTTCCTCTTTCTGTTCCTCAAATTTTTGCAGAATACTACGGACAATTTCCGAAATCTTTTCCTTCGAAACATTCGGAACAAACATCAGAAATTCATCCCCACCCAGACGGCAGACCACAGAATGCTGTGCAAATTCTAACAACAGCGAACCAAGCAATTTCAGTGCTCGGTCACCGGCTTTGTGTCCATAGATATCATTGATTTTTTTCAGATTATCCATATCCAGGAAAACAAGATATCCATCGTCCTGCTGCATAAACTGCGCTGCCAGTTTTTCTCCACGATTCCGCATTGGAAGACCCGTTAAGAAGTCAAAGCCCTCACTGTCCTCCTGCGTCCGCATGGTAGTCATAACATTGGAAATAAATTTTTCAATTTCACTCTCCACTGCCGGCAGGGCATATTCATCCTCGATTCCTTTATAATCCGCATTAATCACCAGCCGGTTTTCATCCAGAAGTTTCAAAAACACATCTGCAATCTCCGGATCAAACTGTGTTCCACGGTTATTCAAAATCTCATTATAAATAACCGCTGTTCCCAGCGGATTTCGATAAATTCTACGGGACTGCATCGCATCATAACTATCTGCCACCGCAATGATCCTTGCATGGATTGGGATTTCCTCCCCTTTTAATCCATCCGGATACCCGGTGCCATCATACCGTTCATGATGGCTTCGTGCCACCTCTGTCACATGATCGATCAATCTGATATTTTTCAGAATTTCCGCCCCGATCACAGTATGCTCTTTGATAACCGCATATTCTTCTTCTGTCAGCTTCGTTGGCTTATTCAAAATCGTATCCGGAATACCAATTTTACCAATATCATGCAGATGTGCCGCATTCCGCAAATTTGAAATATCCTTTTGACTCCAGCCAAGTTCCTTTGCGATCAGAACCGCATACTCAGCCACCCGGTGGGAATGCCCTCTGGTATATTCGTCCTTCGCCTCGATCGTGGTAGACAAGGTCTGCATCATTTGCAGAGACATGGTTTCCATCTGCTTTCTGCGCTTTCTCATTTCCTGCCGCTGTCGGCGACTTTCCATCTTCTGTAAATTTCGGATTGTTCTGACCAAACTGAAAAACAGCAGCACGATCATACCGATTCCCATAAAAATACCGGAAATAGAAATTACAAAATACGCAGATATGGATTCCACCACAACCGAAACGACCGCAATCAGCAAGCCCACCACCATAAATCTGTTTTGTGTAATATAGCCGTGGTACATATCATAAAATACTGTACCCAGAATCAATACTAACGTAACTGCCAGAATCACATGTGCAATCGGAAGTGTCTCTATATAATCCTTCGCACCGCTCAGATGCAAAATCGTACATACTGCAAAATTAACTATGGCAGCCGCCTCTGCGATCCAGAACAGTTTCTGGTGACGACCACTTTGCATACTGTCTATGTAATAAATAATCGGCAACGGTCCAAGCATGATCATAACAAAACACAGCGTTGCTAACACCGTTGCATTTGGTACCAGAACCTGACGAAGTTTTGATTCTCCAACCATCCAGCCTGCTGCCATGATCATACACCAGCCAAGATATTCCATATCAAACTTCGTACGATATACCACCCCCAGCGCAATACTGAAAATGACAGTAACAATGCCTGCAAACAGGATGAAAAACGCGATCACCGTCTCCAGTCCGTGTTCAGCAAAAATATATTCCCATATTTCTGCCTTATCTCCACAGTAAACCGCATTTACCACACCGGAATATTTTGCTGTATTTGTCTTTAACTCAATCCGGACTTCTTTTCCTACGTCAGCTTCCGTGGTCGGGCAGAACACATAACGACTGGCAGAATTCTTGCCTGCTAATCTCGTATCTGACGTGTCATATTCAGCCCGCAATACGCCATCAACGTAAAATCGGACTTCCTGCAGTGAGGAACGGATCGCCAATGCTTTTTCGTCATAATCTTCTGGCAATTGCGTTACCAGAACCATCGTCTCTTTCGCCGACAGTTCATATCTGCCCGGAACTTCGATCTGCTCCCGGCTTCCGTCTGATTTTTCCCAGACAAACGTGCCCTGATAAAGAATATTTTGCTCAATCGTCTTTTTATCCCGCTCATTTGTTCCAAAAATCTGCAACACGACAAACCAGCATAAAACAGCTGCCATCAATATGTAAAACAGAATTCTTTTTTTCCTGTTAATCATATAATTCTCTTTTGCCAAGACTCAAATCTCCCATTTTTATCTCATAACATGCATATATTACAGGTTTTTCTTTGCTACAATCTGTAAATAATCTCGCAATCCTTACTGTAAAATACACGCATCATCTGTTCTTCCGGATATCTCTTTTACTCAAATTTAATTCTGTTTCACTAACAACACGATATTTTCTGCATGCTTTGTAAACGGAAACATATCATACGGATACGCCCCCATTGCTTTATAACCATGTTTTGTCAAATATTTCAGATCCCGCGCCTGCGTCTGCGGATCACAGGAAATATACACAATTTTCTGCGGTGCCAGCGTTACAGCTGATTTCATAAACTGCTCCGTACTGCCGCTTCTTGGCGGGTCCATAAACACGACATCTGCCTTTTCGCCCTTTGCCGCCATTTTCTCCATAAACCGTCCGGCATCATCCTGATAAAAACGGATATTTTTCATCTGGTTACGTTTTGCATTTTTGATGGCATCTCGCACTGCATCCGGATTCAGTTCTACACCGATCACTTCTTTTGCAGATTTTGCAGCGACCATACCAATGGTTCCAATACCGCAATACGCATCAATGACACGTTCTTTACCTGTCAGTCCGGCAAGCTCCATTGCTTTTCCATACAGTTTCTCCGTCTGAACCGGATTGATCTGATAAAAAGACTTGGAAGAAATACGGAAGGTCAGTCCACACAACACGTCCTCAATATAGCCTTTTCCGTAAATCGTTGTCTCACGGTCACCAAGCACCATGCTCGTACGTTTGTCATTCACATTCAGCACAACCGTTGTAATTTCCGGATGCAGTTTCCGCAATGCCTTGACAAAATTATTTTTGGACGGCATCACCGGAGAGCCAAGCACCAGAACGACCATGATCTCATCTGTGGTAAATCCGCGGCGGATCAGCACATGACGCAGCAAACCGTAACCGGTATCTTCATTATAGGTTTTTATCTTAAAAGATTTTAAAAGTCCACGGATGTCATTGATAATGGCATCTGCTTTTTTATCCTCAATCTGACAGGCTTCCACCGGAACGACCCGATGTGTGCCCTCCTCGTAAACGCCGGAAATGATCGTACCATCTTTTTTCCGTGCAAACACGGCATGCACTTTATTTCTATAATGATACGGATCTTGCATTCCTGTAATCTCCGCAGTCTTACAAAACGGCTGCATTAACTGACGGACTGCTTTCTGTTTCTCACTTAACTGCTTTTCGTAGGGAACGCCCTGATACTGGCATCCACCACATTTTTTTGCAACCTTGCAGGCTGTACCTTCTTTTTTCTTATTGTCATTGCCACGCTTTTTCACAGTATGATTTCCGCCTGACAATTTTTTTTCTTTGTTTTTTTCACTCATAAATCTATCTCAAATTCTCCCAGTTTACAGTAAATATGCAGTAGTTTTTTCTTTAACTGCTGTTCTTTTACTTACTGCACTTATAAATACTTTTCATATACCGACGCACATCATATCAGAAATAGATTTCTTCTGCAAGTTTCTATCTGTATACATTCATCCTCGTATTGTTTTCTTATGGAAATTTTTCCTAAAAATGAATTTCCTCCGCCAGTTTCTGCATCTGATAATCTGCATCTGCCATAATATCGGCACATTTTTTCAAACGTGCATGCATTTCCGATGTAATGACTTTGTCCTTTTTATAACGAAGCTGATGCTCCGTACTTGCCCAGAAATTCATCGCAATGGTTCGCATCTGTACTTCCACCGGTACCTGCCGCATCCCATCGGAAAAGAACACATTAATCTTGACGATCAGGTGCAGACTGCGGTAACCGTTTTCCTTCGGCTCCCGAATATAGTCCTTTACCTGTACCAGTTCCACATCGGTCTGACTCAGCAACATCCGCGCCACCTCATATACATCCGTAATAAACGGACAGATCACACGGATTCCGGCAATATCATAAATATTGTTCGTCAGACAGCTTAACGTCATCGGTAAGCCTTTCCGTTTCATCTTCTTTGCAATACTTTCTGCTGACTTAATACGGCTTTTTATATTTTCAATCGGATTACGGTCATTGCTCTGTTCAAATTCCCGGTTCAAAATCTGTAATTTTGTCGTCAGCTGACGGATTCCGGCCTCATAAAACAGCATCATCTGTTTGTATTGTTTCGCCAGATCCAGCTGATCTGCTGCTAATGGCAGGTAACTTGTGGTTTCTTCCGCTCCTGTCCCATCCTGTTCCTCTGATTGTTCCGGCATATCTGCTTCCATGTACTCTGCCTCAACCAATTTTTCTTTTAGAGTTGTATCTTCATTTACTTTTTTATCTGTTTGTTCTGTATCTGTTACTTTCACTTTCTCATCCATTTTTGAATAATTCTCCTTACCTTCGAAATCCCCATATTTATAATAATTGTAACATATACCCTTGTCTTTTCCATGAAAAAACCATAAAATCTTTCTAAAACGCAGATACAAAATCACTTCTTTGTATACGGAAAAGGAAAGTAACCAGTGATGAAAAAATCAAACAAAAAAACTTGACCACAACACACTGAACCACTATATTGAAAGGGCACTGAAAAAGTCTAATTCTTTTTTCGAAAAATTAGACTTTTTCAGTGCCCTTTAAAAATACAAGGCTTTGCGAACTTTTTTATCTTCCTATTTTTCATCCACAACCTGAAAAATGAAGAACTTTAAGTAATAGGACTCATCTGCTGCCCATAAAATCGGATGATCCGCAGACTGTGTCCGAAATTCCACCTGACGCAGTCTCTTATGAGTGGAACGTGCTGCCTCACGGATGGTCTTTGCCAGAAGCTCCTGTGTCATGAAATGAGAACAGGAACAGGTTGCCAGATAACCGCCATCTTTGACCAGTTTCAGACCTTTCATATTAATCTCACGGTAACCTTTGATGGCATTTTTTGTTGCCTGACGGGATTTGGTAAATGCCGGCGGATCCAAAATTACCACGTCGTATTTTTCTCCGGCTGCTGCCAGTTTCGGAAGTTCATCTAGTACGTTCGCCGCACGGAATTTTACTGTGTCACTCAATCCATTGCGTTTTGCATTTTCTGTTGCCTGTTCTACCGCAAATTCAGAAATATCCAATCCGGTTACTTCGCTTGCTCCTGCTATTCCTGCATTCAGTGCAAAGGTTCCCATGTGTGTAAAGCAATCCAGCACACGTTTTCCTTTACACAATTTCTGAATTGCCAGACGGTTGTATTTCTGGTCTAAGAAAAATCCAGTTTTCTGACCATTCACCACATCCACCATGTAACGCACACCGTTTTCTACGATTTCCACATTGGTATCAAATTCTTCTCCAATAAAACCTTTTACACGGCTTAATCCTTCTTTTTCCCGCTCTTTCGCATCGCTTCGCTCATAAACACCACGAATCTGAATGCCGTCCTTTGCAAGAATCTGTTTCATCAGATCTGCCAGAAGTTCTTTATACCGCTCCATACCAAGAGTCAGGCACTCCATTACCAGCACATCTTCATATTTATCGATTACGATTCCCGGCAGGAAATCTGCCTCACCAAACACCAGACGACAGGATGAAGTGTCCACTGTATCTTTTCGGTAATTCCATGCATTCTGCAGACGCATCTCGAAAAATGCCTCATCAATCTCCTGATCCACATGTCTCGTCAGAAGACGCACACGGATTTTTGAATTCTGATTGATGTAGCCTTTTCCCATCGGATAACCGTCAAAATCATGCACCAGCACGATATCTCCGTTATGAAAACGTCCGGTAATGGTCTCAATTTCATTATTGAATACCCATGCGCCTCCCGCTTTGATGGTACGTCCTTCTCCTTTTTTCAATGTTACAATTGCCAGATTTTCCTGTTTTATCATATTGTTTTCTATGCTCCTACTCTAAAAACAAAGCTGTTTGTGCTCCGTCATATCCTCTTTAAATTTACAGATCATCTCATTTGTCAGGGAAAAATTATCCGATGACTCAAAAATTTCCTCCGGTGTCACCCATTTTGCCATGGCAAGTTCGTCCTCCTGAATGATGATATGATCTTCTCCATCCAGTTCACAGAAAAATCCAAATAAAAGACTTTCTGAATAAGGCCATGGCTGACTTTTGTAATAACGCAGATTTTTCACATGCAAATGCGTCTCCTCATACACTTCTCTTGCAACGGTTTCTTCGATGGTCTCACCTACCTCCGCAAAACCGGCAATCAGCGCATAATGATCACGGAAACCATTTTTGTACCAGCTGACCAGAATTTTCCCTTTGTGCATCACTCCAACAATCACGCACGGACAGATTTTTGGATATTCCATCTGGCCACAAACCGGACAGCGCATCATCCGCTCCCGCTCATCCGGAATCATGCGGGTTCCGCATCCACCGCAAAAACGGTGTGCTGCATACCAGCCTGCTAACTGTGCGCCGACTAATCCTGCATAACACAGATGTTGTGGTGCTGCTCCACGTAAATATCTGGTTGTTTCGTAGTGAAATTCTGGTTGTTTCTCCAACTGTTCAGAAGAATCTTTCTGCTGTTTTTCCGTGTCAGATTGCTTATCAGAACTTTCTGGCTGTTTTTTTGCACAAAATTGTTCCTCAAATTTCATTGACTGTTTTTTCACATATGACTGTTCCAGATGTATCAGATTGAGTTCTTCCCGCTCTTTGTACTGATGTTGTTGATACAGGAAAAATCGTTCCTCACCAACTGCAAACAGATACACAAACCGGTCTCCGTTCTGCACCTGTTCCTTTAATTCATGATAACGTGGAAAAGATATATCTTCTTTTGTTCCCCGCAGCAATATTTTCCGCTCCTGCATACAGATGATCCAGTCATTTTCCTCCGGTTGTAATTTATGCCACTCGTTATTAAAATGAAATGGTGCAATATCCTGTATCATACGTTTCTTTTACCTGCCTTATTTTTCTCCTGATTTCAATTTCGATTTCAGTTTCTTCGCATTGTTTTTTCTTAGTTGCCATTAACTTTCTATCTGTATAAATAGCGCTTTTCTGTGATTTTCTCTGATTTTATTCATCTATTTACTTTTGTATATCATCTGCTCTAATATCCAAATGTTCCTGCCAGAGATTCATCATCGTCAATCCACTGCTGCACCTGAATCATACGGTACTCATCCTTGGAATCTCGAATATACACCCGGTCGATTCCGGCATTGATGATCATTCGTTTGCACATGGAACAACTGTTGGAATTTTTTACATATTCCCCGGTATCCACTTCTTTTCCAACCAGATACAACGTACTTCCGATCATTTTTCCTCTGGATGCACTGATGATCGCATTTGCCTCTGCATGTACACTACGGCAAAGCTCATAGCGCTCGCCTCTCGGCACATTCATTTTCTGCCGGATACAGACACCAAGATCAGAACAGTTCTTTCTGCCTCTTGGTGCTCCCACATAACCGGTGGAGATAACTTCATCGTTTTTTACAATAACGGCACCATAATGTCTGCGCAGACAGGTTCCGCGCTGTCCCACAATTTCAGCCAGATCCAGATAATAATTAATTTTATCCCGACGCTCCATCGCGTTTTCCTCCTTACAGATATTTCTCTGCTACTTTATCAATTCCTTCCGGATTTTTCCGCGCCCAGTTCAGATAATCCATCCCAGAATCTGCCACAGTCTGTCCAAGTTCCACCAAAAACTGTGGAATCACTGACTCTTCCATAGTTCCAATCTCACGTCCCATACGTTCTTCACCCTGACGCTCCTCACCATTTGCAAACAGCACAAATGCATTTTTCGGCTGATCACCCACACGTTTTACCGCGCCGCGGAATCCAATTACACCAGTCTGATGCGTACCACAGGATGACGGGCATCCGGAAATATGCATCTGTGGTAACGCACCGTTTGGAATGTCTGCTTCACGAACTGCTTCCACACAAGCCTGCAAAAGTGCCTGAGAATCACGCAGCCCTACCTGACAAATCGATGCTCCAATGCAGCTGACGCTTGTCTCAAATACTGTATTTGCACTACTTGGTGTTGCATCCAGCACTTTTCCCACTTCTGAGCCAGTCAGATTAATGATATATGCTGTCTCATCCGGTGCAAGACGGATTTCCACATCTTCCATCTCCTGAATCGCATCGGAAAGTGCACACAGTTCTTCCACCTTCGGCTGTCCTCCGATTGGATGCCAAATCACGATATACAATCCGTTCTGTTTCTGTGGTAAAATACGTGCTCCGGAAATGCGTACTCCGTCCTCTTTTTTGTTCACCGGCTGCGGATCTACAGAAATTTTCAGATTTTCTCCGGAAGCCAACACCTCTGCCAGTTTTTCCTGATATGCCTTCGCATAATTCTCTGCGCCACCACAGATTTCCTGCATGTATCGTGTTCTGGCTTTTCCACGGTTCTCATAATTTCCATGCGCACGGAACGTCAGCCACATCGCCTTGATGTAATATAAAATCATCTCCGGATCAACTGCTTCTGCAACTTTTACCCCAAATCTGGCATTATTGCCAAGTCCACCAGCGCTGTATACGTCAAATTTTCCTTCTTTTGTTGCCACAAATCCAAGATCACGGTACGTTGCATGTGGAATATTTTTCGGCGAATTAGAAAAACATACTTTCAACTTACGCGGCATTTTCTCCGCATTGATAAAAGTCATCAGATACTCACCCGCTGCCTCCGCCCACGGGCGCACATCAAAATACTCATCTGCTTCCACACCGGACAGGGGAGAACACATAACATTTCGTGGAAAATCTCCACCGCCGCCCATCGTAACAATTCCAACATCTAGCGCATCTTCCATGATCTGACACAGTTCTTCCTGCTGCAGATCATGCAGCTGAATCGTCTCGCAAGTTGTAAAATGTGCTTTTTTCACATTATATTTTCGAATGGATTCTGCAATAAATGCAAGTTTTTCCTTTGTCACACGACCAGCTGTCATACGAAGACGGAGCATACTTGCTTTTCCGCCTTTCTGTGCATAACTTCCATAACGACCGGAATAACCTTTATAGTCACCTTTGCTCATTTCTCCATTGTAAAACGCTTTTGTTTTTTCCCTGAAATCCGGCATATCCGCCTTCCAGGATTGTGGATCTATTTTATTCACGTATCATCTTCCTCCAAATTTTTCCAATCATATTCCTTATATATCTTCAAGTCGAATTAACATCACTTTGTTAAAGTAAATTTATTACTGTGCTCTTCGTACAATAGATGAGAAATTACTCGACTGATATCAAACCAATCTGCCGGAAAATCGGGTACAGATAACTTGCTCCAAAAGTACCTATTTTTTTCGGTCCTGTGATCGCAATTCCCTGATTTTGCTTTTCCAATACACGCTGTGCCGACAGCAAAACCGTTGCCTGTGTGATCGATTTTTCCTTTCGGTCGACAAACATCTCATATCCCCGGATGCTATAAGTAAATTGGATGCCCTTTACCGTGTAAAAAGGAATCTTCTGAAGTTCGCATAACACCTGCCACAACAATTCTGCATTCAGGTTTTCCGGTTGATTTTTCACCTGTTCCATGTGTAACTTCCATGCACGTAGCACTTCATTTTCTTCTGCTGATTCCACATTTTGGCATGCATCTGTACTCATATCTGCTTCTTTTCCTTTGACTGATTTTGATTTTCTATTTATTCTACCATTAATTGTAGGGATTGTAAAACAGGAAGATTCTTGCAGATTTATACAAAAGAGCGTAAATACCTCAAATAATGATGC
>NZ_QULX01000025.1:0-21154 GCF_003481835.1 Roseburia sp. OM02-15 | reverse complement strand
ATTTATACAAAAGAGCGTAAATACCTCAAATAATGATGCAAAAGCCTTTGCAACAGACCTGAAAACAATCTATCAGGCTGCTGACGAGAAAAAGGCCCTGGCTGCTCTGGATCGGGTAACCGAAAAATGGACTCCGAAATACCCGAATTCCATGAAACGCTGGAAAGATAACTGGGATGCAATTTCTCCCATTTTTAAGTTCTCTGCGACGGTCAGAAAGGTAATCTACACGACCAATGCCATTGAATCACTGAATTCTTCTTTCCGTAAATTAAACCGTCAGAGAAGCGTATTCCCCAGCGATACAGCTCTTTTAAAGGCTTTATACCTTGCTACATTGGAAGCAACGAAAAAATGGACTACAACGATTCGGAACTGGGCACAGGTATATGGAGAATTAAGTATTATGTATGAGGGTCGCTTGCCCGAATAAGGAATTCAACGGCAGGTTAAGACAGGCGGATTTTTCGCCTGCTCTTGACCTGCAAATTTATAGCTGATATATATAAAGCAAGAGCGAACAGCTCACAAGATGAACAATTCGCTCTTACTTATCATAGAAGAATCTTATTTACAGACTTTTCTTCATAGTCTCGGAAAATCGGCTCTGCCCATTTGTAACTATTCACAAATCTTATATCAGTTTTTAACGTTTACACAAAACTTGAAACGGT
Organism: Roseburia sp. OM02-15; assembly: GCF_003481835.1. Lineage (NCBI taxonomy): Bacteria > Bacillati > Bacillota > Clostridia > Lachnospirales > Lachnospiraceae > Roseburia > Roseburia sp. OM02-15. Next base: position 20,480 of record NZ_QULX01000025.1, on the reverse strand, counting down.
CTCTTAAGGTAGCTTTTGCACACCTTGAAGAACACCTCTATGTCCCAACGTTTTCCGTAGACCCGGATGATTTCATTCTCATCCAGATTTACGTCCGTGGAAATAAGGCAGAGATATTCCTTGCGTTTGTTACGATTGCGAACATAAACTACTTTGGCAGTCTGTAATTTGGTGGTATCTCCGCCAATCTCGACAGTAATACCCATAATTCTGTTAGCCACGGCCGATACCTCCTTCCGTAAAAATGGGCATAAAAAAGCCCAGATCTCTCCAGGCATGAAAAAAGCACCAACCATTTCTGATTGATGCTTTCAAATTATTTTGTTTTTGTAAATCTGTTTAATTGCGTATCTACATCTCTTCCACCGTACATAACACGGATAATCGTAACCACTTGTGCATCATCATCCGGAATATATAGAACAAGATAATTGTCTACTGGCGCTACGCGTAGCCCTCGACTTTTCCATGGTTCCAATTCATATTGTCGATATCTCTTCGACATATGATCAAGATCCATAATACATGCTTCAAGCCTATCAAGCTGACCACTTGCATTTTCTGGTGCCTGCAGTTCAAAAGCAATGTATTCGAAGATTCCACGAAGGTCTATCTCGGCCTGATCTGAAATCTCGATATCATAAATCATAAACTGTAATCCTTGCGGATATCAGCAAAAACAGATTTTGCTGATCTAGTACGACCAGCCTGCATATCCGCATATCCTTTCTCTAGTTCTGCATTCATCTGTGCTTCTGATAATGCACTAACGTCTACAGGACGAGCGGATGGCATTTTCACTTCAAAAGGAAGTCCTCTTTGAAGAATAATTTGTTTGTAAAACATATTTATTGCATTGGATGCAGGAATTCCTAATGCTGCTAAGATTCCTTCTGCCTGCTCTTTTACATCAGGCTCTATGCGTGCGTATAAATTTGCTGATTTTGTTGCCATAGTAAACACTCCTTTCGAGTTTTTTCTAACTATATTATATCCATTTGTCCGGACAAAAGCAATACAAAATCAATATTTTACAAATTGTTCATACTCCAAAATCTACCAGTTGGTTAAAATTTGTCGAAGTCCTCCTGAGTCGCCACTTCCTTATATCCTTTATAATCATCGTTTAAGCCTTTATTATCTTCTGGTAAACTTGAAATGATGTTTCCAGACAAACCCAAAAGCAAAAACCAGAAATACACTACCGTTCATTCCAAATAACCCAGAAGCAGGGCATTGGGTCTCATCTCCCATTGTCCTGCTTCTTTTCATTCCAAATTATATTCACATGGAATGGATTAGACCTTGTAAAATATGAGGTCAGAAAAATCATTCCACAGAACCAATCAGATGCCGTGGTCATCATGCAAAGCCACATTCCATCTGACAAACACTGGTGCTTGGAATACCGTGGAAACGGACATTATTTCAGCACTTTCTCAGAACTGGAAACTTATTACAAACACAGATTCAAAAAAGATTTAATGGAGGATTTCACTATGAACAATTTTGTATTCCCTATCTACAAGAGCAATACAGTAAACGCCTACCGCAATACCTTCGGACAGTTTGATAAAGATTCATTAGAAAAGAAAGGGAACTTTGACTTCTGCTTACGAGAAGAAAAAGGCGGAAAATTCGTGTTGGAACGTATCACAGAAGGAAAAGTACCAAATGCCCATCGCATGACTGTCATCTGCCCGCACCACGACCAGCACAGAATGACTGCAATTGATAACCACACATTCATTTGCACTGAATGTGATCCAAGACTCTCACACTAATACAGGAGGAATTTCTTATGACAAGTACAATTTACAACCAAGCATTCCACGACATGATTCGTGGTAAGAAACGAATTGATCCAATCGCACTCAAGGAAGGATATGACGAAGGTTCTGACAGCTATATGATTCCTGTTGGATTCAACAAAGATTATACTACTGCTCTTGAAAAAGAAAACCTTTTCCGAAGATACGGTACAGTCGTAAAAGCACCAACTAGAGATGGATATATCCAGACAGTGGTATCTACTGCTGACGCAAAAATCACAGCAGAAAACATGGCATTCCCAGAAGACGGTGATACCTTCAATAAAATTTCATTCAGTTCCTATAAACTTGCTGTCCTTTCCAAACTGAACAGCACCTTCATCGCAGACATGAACTTCCCAGTAGAAGCATATCTCAACAATGAATTTGCCAGACGTTTCGGACGAGCAGAAGAAAACATTTTCATAAATGGAACTGGTGTTAATGAACCAACCGGATTATTACAGACTGCTGAAATCGGTAAATCTACCTCTGCTACAGATATCAGTTTTGATGACATCGTTGCATTATACCTTTCTGTAAAACCAGAATATCGTAAAAACTCCGTATGGATAATGAATGATGAGACCGCACTCGCTCTTCGTTCAGTAAAAGCCGCTGATGGTAATTATATCTGGAGAAATAGCGATGATACCATCTTTGGAAGACCAGTCATCAACACACCATATATGCCAAACATTGGAACCGAGGCAAAACCAATCGCATTCGGAGATTTATCCTACTACTGGATCATGGAACGCAGACCACTTTCTGTAAAAGTTCTCCGTGAAAGATATGCCATCGAAGGACTTGTAGGTTTCGCAGCACATGAACATCTTGACGGAAAACTCATTCGACCAGAACTCTCTAAGCTCTGCATCAAACTTATACAAACTGACTATTTCTTCAAAACTTGTTCCTGCTTTATATTTTTTTGTGTTTGATATTCTAAAAAGATGTTTATATCCTCCCATAAGAGGAAAATATCCTATTTGCCGTAACATCTCTTCCGCATATTCTCTGTCTTTTATTCTTATTCCCTTTTCATCACTGATCCAGGAAACCTGGTCACTAAAAGAAGAGAATTTTTTCGGTGTTTGCATATCATTTCTCCTTAAACCAAAAGAGGGAGAGACCCGCAGGCTCTCCCCCGCCTGTAGGCTTCGCAAGTTTCTACAGAACGATCACTGAGCTTAGTATACGTCATTTTAAATGTCCTGTCAATACGCCAAAACATTCTTAGCCATACCCGCTCAGAAGTATTCTATGCTGTTTTTTCTTCCTTATTCTGTTTTTCTTCCTCCAACTCCCGGAGGACTTCATCGCCGTACTTATCAATCATCCATACCAGAAAATCAATGCACCGCTCAAATTCAATATTCTGTTGCATAAGCTCCTCCCGTTATTGTTTTGATCTGAGCTTATTTTACAGAACCTACCGGAAAACCACATTGAATAGAAATTGATTGTAAATTGACACAATCAATTTAAAAATATCCGCATTTTCTTGAATCGAATATATGTTCGTGTTGTGATAGATATACTTAATCCTGACTACGAAAGGGGAATTTCTATTGAATCGATGCGATTTTTCTTCTATTAGCACTTGCTTAAAAAATCATATCAGCGAAAGTAATCAAATGAGTCAGCCTGATTTTTTATACGAATTATTTGAAGATTTTATGGATGATCCAACAAATCAGGATTTTTCAATGGATAACGGTCTGGTTTACCGCTGGATGACTGGTCAGGCTAAAATCAGTCCTAAAATATCCGCTTACTATTCCAAGCCATCCAATCAGGAAAAATTAGCCCATACCATCCACCAGAATCTTCTTCCACTGATGTCTGACTGTAATATGGCTATACAAGATATATATACCATGCTTGAGAAAAACCGTCATGTTTTTCTTTGCGGAATCGGAAAAAATGAACTTGCCAAAGCCTACGCAAAGCAGTACATAAAGCATTACACCAATATCATTTATGTAGAATATACCGGCAATCTTCATCAGGATATTACTGACATGGATTTTATTGACGATTTTCCGGAAAGCACTGAACAGGAACGGTTTCAAAGACATAACCGTTTTCTGCGTTCCCTGAAATCCGATACTCTGCTTATCATAGATAATTTTAATGTCACTGCGACACAGGACAGCTTTCTGTCAGTAGTATTAAAATATCGCTGCCAGATTTTGTTTACAACCAGAAGCAAACTGGATGAATACTGTACTCTGCCATTAAAAGAAATAGAGGATATGAGCGCTCTCTTCCAGCTGGCATCAGTATTTTATTCAGAGGCAGACACGTACCGGGCAACAGTTGAAAAAATCATCGAAACTGTTCACTCTCATACTTTTGCCGTGGAACTGGCAGCAAAACTTCTGGAAAATGGAATCTCAACTCCAGACCAGTTATTAACAAGACTTCAGGTGGAAAAAGCATCTTTCCATAACGAAGATAAAATTAAAATAATCAAAGATGGACAAAGCAGCAAAGCCACCTATTACAGTCATATCCATACGCTGTTTTCTTTATACACTTTATCTCTTGAACAGCAGGATATCATGTGTAATGTGTGCTTTCTTCCTTCCACCGGTATTTCTGCCCGTATATTTGCCAAATGGCTGGAACTGCCCACACTAAATGAAATCAACGATTTAATTGAGACTGGTTTCGTTCAGACAACAAAACGTCGCACTATCTCTCTGCATCCGATGATTCAGGAAATCACCCTTTCAGAGACAAAACCATCTGTAACTCGCTGCCACATATTACTGGATTCTTTACAGAAATTATCTTTAATGCATGGGATTGAAGTTGATTACAAGGATGATGACAAAGATAACCATAGTCTTACTGAAAAGTGGAAATCTCTGATACCAATGCTTACGGCATTATGTATGTGGAGAGAAGAACCCAGGGATAAAACTTATTCGTAATTTACATAAAAATGCAGGCAGAAGCAATCTTGAAAATTTTCCTGCTTATATCATTATTAAAAATAGGGAAATTTTTACAGCCCCGAGTTTGTTCATATACATTCATTATTTCTGCATAAATTCAAACACTGCCTCTTTCGTCGGAATCGCAGGGATTCCACCTCTCTTTTGCACACACAATCCAGCAACTGCATTTCCCAAAACAGCACACTTTTTGATTTCTTCCCATTCCATTTTTTCAACATTCTTATTCATAGAAAGGATACTGCATAATACACCTCCCCAGAATGAATCACCTGCACCAGTCGTATCGACTGCATGTACCTGAAATGCTTTGATGATTTCTTTTCTGCTTTTTGTTGCCATAAGAACGCCCTGTTCTCCCAAAGTAATGGCAACCAGCTTTGGTCCCATGGCAAGGAGTTGATCTGCAGCCTGCTCATAACTTTTCGCCTCTGTCAACAGAGTACTCTCTTCATCCGATACCTTCATGACATCTACCAGTTCTACAACAGATTTCATTTTTTTCACTGCACACTCTTTACTTTTCCACAGGGATGGACGGTAATTCGGGTCGTAGGAAATAAGTACACCCGCTTCTTTTGCAATTTTTACTGCTTCGATCGTTGCGCTTTCTGCCGGTTCGTCTGTCAGCGATAATGATCCAAAATGAAAAATTCTACATCCGGAAATTAACGTCTGATCCAGTTCTTCTTTTTTTAACTGTGTATCTGCACCCGGTTTTCTTGCAAAAGAAAAATTTCTTTCTCCATTTTCACCAATTTCCACAAATGCCAACGTTGTAAAATAACCCGGGTCTTCAACAATAGCATCCGTATTAATTCCTTCCTTTTGCAATGTTTTCTTTAAAAATTTACCATGCATATCGTTTCCAACTTTTCCAATAAAAGATGTGCGATACCCAAAGTGGCTTGCAACAGTTAGAAGATTTGCCGGAGCACCGCCGGGATTCTGTTCGAACAATTTTCTTCCATCCTGACTGTGTCCTGCTTCCGTAAAATCAATCAACAATTCTCCCAATGCCACGATATCAACTTTTTCTTCCATTTTTCAGTTCCTCCACAATCTCGTTATAACGTTTTTTATTTAACCGGTAGAAAAATAATACAACCGCAGTCACAATCCAAAATACACCTGGAATCGTCGTAAATGCATGTTTCATAATTGAAAGTACAATTACATTTTGTGTCTGATTTGCAATATAACCATATTTTCCAAGTAATCCTGCTAAAAGTGCAGTTCCAACTGCCATTCCGATTTTATTTCCAAGTGAAATAAACGCATACTGAAACCCGTCATTTCTAAGTCCTGTTTTCCACTCCCCATATTCCACACAGTCCGGAATAATTGCATAGATTGCGGTATTAAATCCAGAGAAAAAAAACTGTGTCAGACCAGATAATGCATAAAAAATAGCTGGTGATTCTTTGGCGTTGAAAAAAAACATAGACAACATAGAAATTCCTGTAAATAAAGCAAAGAGAGATGCTACTCTTCCTTTGTTATTCAACTTGCGGAATAATGGTTGAAAACAGGCTGCCCCGATGATAGAAGGAATAATGATGCACATCGAATAAGTTGTGTAGTAGGAGACATTCCCTTCCACATATGTAAAATAATACAGAATATCTGCGTTTCTACCATATAATGTAAATCCAAATAATATCTGTCCTGCCAATGCAAGAAGATATGGTCTGTTCTGCATGACTGCTTTCAACTGTACCTTTACAGAAATTTTTTCTTTTTCCGGAGTAATCACTGCCTCTTTCGTCTTCGCAAAGCAGAAGAAATGACAGGCTGCAAAAACACATCCGTATATGACCGCAACCGTCAGATATCCTGTCTTTGCACTGTGGCTGCCGAATTTGCTGAGCAGTGGAACTGTGATAATATTTAACACACCAATTGCAATCATCGCCGCAACCGAACGGGATGTATTTATTTTTGCACGTTCATCAATATCCTGGGTCATAGCACCACACAAGGTTCCATATGGAATATTCACACAGGTATACCCCAAAACCAGCAAACAATATGTAATTACCATATAAATGATTTTTCCATTCTGCGGCCAGTCAGGTCTTGCCCAGAATGTCATGACAAGAAGAATCGCTGTAATTGGTGCCGCTACTAACAACCATGGACGGTACCGTCCCCATCTCGATTTTGTTTTATCCGTAAGTCCCCCGACGATTGGGTCATTGATTGCATCCCAGAATCTTGAAAAAAGCATAAGTGCTGACACAGCCGCCATACTGATTCCAAACACGTCTGTATAGAATATCATCAGAAAATTACTGACGAACATCCAGCTGAAATTACATCCAACATCACCAAACCCATATGCAATCTTACTGATCAGCGGTACTTTTCCATTTTTGTTTTCGCTTCCCATATGTCCCTCCTGTTTTTATCAGAGTTTCTGACAGAACTCTATTCTTTCCTCATTTGGTCCTTTAATCATAAAAAACTTCACACCATTTTCCCAAAATGGCAGTTCTTCGATTCCGTCTGTAATAACTGTGTATTTTTCATTGCAGATTTTCTGATACATGCTTTCAATGTCTTCCACATCAAGTGCAACATGCTGGTATGCACCGTCTGACATTGCCGCCTGCCCATTTTCAAAAGTTTCTATACAGTAATTTTTTATCTGTAAAAATGCCACTTTTTCCCCTGCTTTTTCGTTATAAGACTGCATAATTACTTCAAATCCAAGACTCTTATAAAACTCAACTGTTTTCTGTAAATCGTTTGTCGGAAGCCCGACATGGGCAACTCCGACAATTCCATATTTATTTTCCATATACGCTCCTTACTTTTCACTGACGTTGATAATTACTTTCATCGTTGTCTCACGGTTATCATCAATATACTGGTATGCCTTCAGATAATCTTTAAAAGCAAATGTCTTTGAAATGAGCGGTTTCAAATGAACTTTGCCATCATTCACCAGTCTGATTCCATCTATGTAATCATCATGGCGGTACATCATCGTGCTCTTAATGTCAAGTTCGTGGTCATTTGCCACTGCAAGATCTACTTCTGCCATTCCTGCAAAAACAGCCACCAGTACGATCGTGCTTCCTTTTCTTGCATATTTAATTGCCTGTCCCATTGTGATATTGTTTCCGGCACAGTCGTAGATTACATCCGCCTTATCCGGTCCAAATGCTTCGATCATTGCCTCACCGAAGTCTTTATTTTTGGTATTCACACACACATCAATACCACATTCTTTTGCCTTTTCCAGTCTAAGATCACTGATATCTGTGATCATCACTTTCGCTGCCCCCATTCCTTTTGCTGCCTGTGCCACGAGATTTCCGATTGGTCCTGCGCCAAGGACTGCAATATTCATGCCAGCCACATCGCCCATCTGTTTTACACCATGAACTGCCACCGCAAGAGGTTCGATCATAGCTCCTTCTTCATAGGACATATCTTCTGGAATCGGTGTTACTTTCGATGCATCCACTGCAAAATACTCAGATGCTGTTCCTGTCGTCTGAAATCCCATTACTTTTAATTCCTCACAAAGATTATACTTTCCATGACGGCATGGATAGCAGTGTCCACAATATACCTGCGGCTCTATCGTCACCTTCTGTCCAACATGAAACTCTGTGACATTTTTTCCAAGTTCTGTGATCTCACCTGAAACCTCATGTCCCTGTGTTACCGGATATTTTGTAAACGGATGTTTTCCATGATAAACATGAATATCTGATCCACAGACACCAATATTCATAATCTTTACCAACACCTGGTTTTCCTTCACCTCCGGAACCGGAACCTCTCTGAAAATAATTTCTCCTGGATTTGTCATTACCTGCTGTAACATAATTATTTCCTCCTTATTTATATTGTTTTATTTTATGTTTTATAAAATGTTTTATTAAAGTAATTACATTATTGCCCTGTAAACATGATTTGTCAATATATTTTTTCATAATTTTATATATTTCATAATTTCAAAATACATTTTTTGTGTATTTTTCACAATCAACACGCAAAAACGGAAAGGAAACAGTAGTTACTGTTTTCTTTCCGTTTTTTACTATAATATCTTTTTCTAATTTTACACAACTTCTCGTTTTTCACACATATAAAGCAGACATCTGCATTCGCTTTGCGACCTGTCAGTGGGAGCTTTTAACTCCCACTGACATAAGCATCCCCCTTACCCACCGCTTAGTGCTCTACGCACTCGAAGCGGAGGAATGCTTATTCTGCGTTCAAAAAATTTACAATTCTACCATATGTTTTGTAAAAAAGTATTTCGCGGCTCCAACAGCCGACGCTTCTTTCTTATACAAACAATTTTTCAAGTATGAAACATCATGCTCAAAGCCATTATATGCCATCACTTTTTCTCCCAGTGGTATCATATAATCTGACAATACCCCTCCCACATCACCTCCTAGTATGATATCCATATCATATGCCATCCGCAGATTTGATATCAAAACAGCAAGATGATCCAGATACTCATTCCATGTCTGCAAATTTTTTTCATCACCACTTTCAATTTTTTTCATAAATGCATCCAGTGACTGCCTGTTATCTTGTGTCAGTACACTTGCAGCACAATATGCATCCGCACATCCTGATTTACCACAATAACACTTTCTTCCACCGGGAACGAGTATCATGTGACCAAACTCCCCTGCTTTCTGGTTCTGCCCTCGAAACAGCTTTCCATCTATACAGAATGCGCCTCCTAAGGTATGGTTCAAAGACAGATATATCGCATTTGGATACTTTTGCTTTTTTTCTGCAAGCATTGCAGCATTAGCATCATTTTCAAAATATACTGGAATTTCCAGAGCCTGCTCTAAAAAGCGTAGACTATAATTCTCTATACCTAAAGCATGGGATTTTAAAACGATCCGTTCTTTCTGATCAATAATTCCCGGAATCGCCACTCCAATCCCAAGTAGTGTATCCTCCGCTAATTCGCCTTCAAGAAAAGTTTTGACTTTTTGTGCCACCTCTGTACAATAGGATAATTCTGCCGTAAATTTTAAACGGATGCGATCTTTTTTTATAATCTCATCTCCAAGATTTACTAATACCATTTCTATATGATTCGCTGTAATCAAAATTCCCATTGCATGACAGTACGACTTATTAATCCCTATACTTTTTGCCTTCCGTCCACCGGTCGAAGCATATTCCCCAGTTTCTTCCAACACCATTTTTTCTAACAAGTCATTCACATTTGCTAATACAGTCGGCATACTCAAGTTTAACTCTTTTGCGATTTCTGCCTTGGATGTGACATGATTGTTCAGCACATAATTAATTATTTTTTTTCTTGTTATATTTCTTTTATCTTTATTTTCCGTTTTCTTATCCTCTTTTATTAAATATTTTACAAAAGAATTATATGCTTTTTTATTCTTCTTGTAAAGTAATGTTTTATAATAAAAATTTGCTGCATTTAAAAATGCTACTTTTAAGAATCAAATTTGCCGGATACCCAATCACTATATTTTTCATTCACGTTATCTCCTCATAATTACTGTGGTAATTCTTTGCCAAAATGGAAATTCAATTTTACAACTTTCCAAACATTCACTCAATTCCAGCTCAATTTCCCCTCAATGCCTTTTTCCTCCGATTTTCGTATGCTTATCTCACAGCAAAGCAGTACCACACCGGTATGACCTGCTGAATCAATCAATACGAAAACGGAGGTATTTTTTATGTGAGAACTCAGAAACACAAAAATCATTGCTGTAGATTATGGCTACGGCAATATGAAAACAGCAAACACCGTCACGCCAACCGGAATCAAAGCCTATGAAACAGAACCAATCTTCACCGGAAATATTCTGGAATATAACGGCATTTACTACCGGATCGGCGAAGGACACAAAGAATTCAAAGTCGTCAGCCGTGGTTCCGGTCGGTCTGCTGTTGCTGCTTCCGCTTATATGAGCTGTAGCCGCATGTACAATGATTACGATGGCATTCAGCATGACTATACCAGAAAGCAGGGTCTGATCTATCAGGAAGTAATGCTTCCTCCAATGGCTCCATCCAAATGGATTGACCGGGAACAACTCTACACCGCATCATAATAAAAATCCCATTTATCGATATCAAACAAATGCTTGTGAATACTCTTTTTTGTCTTGATAATGCTATATCCTAGTTTTCCATAAACAGGCTTTGTGGAATTACTTCTCATTGAATTGTAAATTTCATCAACAAAATAGTTGTAAACCTTTGGGCACTTTCTCGCCAAATAAAACTGTCTGAAATTAATCGTATATAAATGAGGCTCATTGAATTATTTACAGAGAATAAAGGTCGATATGGTTACAGACGAATTCACGCCCTACTTAAGCGTGAAAATATAATTGTCTCAGAAAAAGTTATTCGTAGGATTATGAAATAAGAACAACTTGTAGTAAAAATCAAACGAACTCGTAAATATAATTCCTATCAAGGTGAAATATCTCCAGCAGTAGATAATCTAATTAACAGAAATTTTTCTGCATTTAAACCTAACGAAAAGTGGTTAACAGATATAACCGAGTTTGCAATTCCGGCAGGAAAGGTTTACTTATCGCCTATAGTAGATTGTTTTGATGGCTTACTTGTCAATTGGAATATAAGCACTTCTCCAGATGCATTACTTGTCAATTCTATGCTTGACGATGCAGCTAAATTACTATCTGTAGGAGAAAAACCAATCATACATTCAGACAGAGGCGTACACTACCGCTGGCCAGGCTGGATTGACAGGATGGAGAAAAATGGTTTCATACGATCAATGTCAAAGAAAGGCTGTTCACCTGATAATTCTGCCTGTGAGGGCGTATTTGGAAGAATTAAAAATGAGATGTTCTATAATGCAGATTGGTCTGGGGTAAACATCTCAGAATTTATTGGTATTTTAAATGATTATCTTTATTGGTATAATGAAAAAAGAATAAAAAAATCATTAGGATATTTGAGTCCTATAGAGTACAGACATAGACTTGGATTGGTCACTTAGATAGTCCAAGAAAATGTCCGCACCCTCCCGTCAATTTAAAACAGATGGCAAATACGATCATCTATCTGCAAAAGCATGACATAGATAACAAAACTTCCCTTGAATCAGCTTATGCTGCTTCCTACATGCAACAACAAAAAGCACAGGATCAGGTCACGAATCTATCCTTACAACTAAAAGATTTGAACCAGCAAATTCATTATACCGGACAGTATCTGAGCAATAAAAAGACATATACGGCATTTTTTAATTCCAAAAACAAAGGACTTTATCGAAAAAATCATGCCTCAGAAATTCAGGCATATGAGACCGCCAGAGATTGGTTAAAACAGAATTTATCAGAGGAAACCATACCTTCCCTTAAGAAATTATATGAAAAAAAATCCAGTCTACAACTCTCTCTGAATGCCTTTAAATATGTTCTCTCCGATTGTAAAAGCCAGGTACATGAACTGGATGTTGTCCGACAAAATGTAGATTCTATTCTAAATCATCAGACGCCAGAATATTTCAAAACATCTGAACAAGTTTTATAATCAACTAAGGCAGAAAGCCAATGGCTCTCTGCCTGCATGATATTATTCAGCTATTAACTCTATCCCTTATGCTTCTGAGAACTGGTCTTTTCCTACAAAGCATAACGGGCATTCAAAATCTTCCGGAACATCCTCCCACTTTGTACCAGGTGCAATACCACCTTCTGGATAGCCATTCTCCTCATCGTATTCCCATCCGCAAACATCACATACGTATTTCATTCATTGTTCCTCCTTGTAAATATATTAATACACAGCCTATATTACTGTTATATTTGTGTTGTTCTGTAACCTTAATATGTATAAATGCTTTTAGCATTTCCATAATCCATGCAGGTTACAATATGCATATACTTCTTCTACCTGTTCACCATCGCAAAGACAAAAATCTGCTACCGGCTCCTGCCCTGGATTTAACTGTTTTCTGTATATTCCCTGGTTTGTATTTAATGTAATCCACTCAATGAAATGCTCTTCAAGCATTGGATGTTTTGTCTCTCCGACCACTACATGAACATGACTGCCTTCTATCGTATATACAGGTACATGCTTCTCGACAGCAGCATCTGTCACTCCGGCTTTTAATTCCTGCATAGGTTCTCCGCAACAAATTACAGGTACACCCTTATCTTTTACCTTTTCAACAATGTTTCCACAATGCTTACAAATATAATACCTTACTTCCATGCCTTTTTCTCCTTCCATGTGTAAAATTTATAATTCAATTTTTTTGAATTAATCACTTTCTTCTTTGTAATAATCTCATCTACTTAATAATTCTCTTCATGTACTTCAAAATAGCTCTGTGGATGATTACATACCGGACATACTTCAGGCGCCTTAGTTCCTACCACAATATGTCCACAGTTACGGCATTCCCATACCTTAACTTCACTCTTTTCAAATACCTGTGCAGTTTCAATATTCTTAAGAAGTGCTCGATATCTTTCCTCATGGTGCTTCTCAATCTCACCTACTGCCCTGAATTTTGCTGCAAGCTCAGGGAATCCTTCTTCCTCAGCTGTTTTAGCAAAGCCATCATACATATCTGTCCACTCATAATTTTCGCCTTCTGCCGCTGCCGCCAGGTTTTCCTTTGTATCACCAATTCCTGCTAATTCCTTGAACCACATCTTTGCATGTTCTTTCTCATTATCTGCAGTCTTTAAAAACAATGCTGACATCTGCTCGTAACCTTCCTTTTTCGCTACAGAAGCAAAATAGGTATACTTATTTCTTGCCTGTGATTCCCCTGCAAATGCCTCCTGTAAATTCTTCTCTGTCTGTGTTCCTGCATATTTGTTTGCTGCCATCTCTTTTACCTTCGTTTTCTTTACTACTTTTTCAAAATCTGATGCCGGGTGCTTGCACAAAGGACATATAAAGTCATCTGGTAATTCCTCGCCTACATATTCATATCCGCAAATTCTGCAACGCCATATTGTCTGACTGTCCTCTGTTTTTACAACCTCCTGTGGCTTAGGCTTAATATTATTCTGATAATAATCATATGTTACTGAAGGAACATTGCTTAAAACTTCCATATCGGTTATCTCACCGATAAACATCGTATGTGAACCCAAGTCCTCTGTTTTAGTAACTGTCACAGAAATATATGCATTTGTACCTTCTGTAATATAATAAATACCATTTGTGCCCCTGGCACACTGCTCAAATGCTTCAAACTTATTGGTATCTCTTCCTGATTGGAAGCCAAAATGTTTGAACAATTCAAATTGTGCCTTCTGACTTAAGACTGATACAGTAAATTTTCCGGTTCTTTGAATCATATCATGCGTATAATTTGCCTTATTTACACAGATACTTAACTGGTTTGGTTCCGAAGCTGCCTGAATGGCTGTATTAATGATGCATCCGTTATCTTTTTCTGCTTCTTTAGCGGTCAATATAAACAGTCCATAACTCAACTTATACATTGCTTTTCTATCCATGCTGTTCCTCCTTTACCTTCTCCCTGCATTTCGGGCAAATGCCTTTAAATGAAATATCATAATCCACAAATTCAATTCCATGAGTGTTATGAATTCTTTCCAGCAAATCCGGTATTTGATCCATATCCACATCAAAAACTTCACCGCACTTTATACATCTTACATGGTAATGATTTTTCAATGTAAAATCAAATCGGTTCGGCCCATCCGGAACTTCAACCTTTCTTAATGCACCTTCCTCTACCAATATACCAAGATTTCTATATACAGTTCCTTTTCCAATTGTTGGATATGCTTCTTTTATAAATTCATACACTTCATTTGCCGTAACGTGTCTTCTCATTTCGTATACGGTATTTCTTACAAGATCTTTTTGAATTGTATTTCTCCTACTTGTCATTAGTCCTCCTTATTAGGATTGGTTCTTAATAAGGATTATATACCACTATCATCCTGTTGTCAATAAAAATAGTAATAATTCTCATTATTATAAAAACCGCCAAACTGAGCATCTTTTACCTGAATAACTATTATATTTTGCGTTCAAATACATATTCTGAATCTGAAGATAAATCAGACCTAAACGAATATCCGAGTCTGTCAAATTTCTGAATCTCCACCGGGTTTTCAATATTATTTTCCGCTATGAATCTGACCATTTCACCACGAGCCATCTTGGCATAGGTACCTTTTGTTACCAATTTATCTCCGGATAACTCACAAAATACAATCGTAATATATCTGTCCTGTGGTTTCAGATACTTTTCTATACATTTTGAGTATTCTTTTGATGCAAGATTAATGATAATCCTACTGTCATCGATTACTGAGCGGTATAACAATTCTCCCCAGTACTCATACAGATTTTTTGCATCTCCAATTCCAACCTTTGCCTGCATTTCAAGACGATAAGGAGTCACACCATCCATTGGTTTTAAAATGCCATAAAACGCAGACAAGATTCTTAAATGATTTTGCAAATACTCAAACTGCTGGATTTCAAACACAGATGGTGCCATATATTGAAATGCAATCCCTTCATATGCTAAAACAGCCGGAGTAAGCCTGTTATAAAGATCCATATTTTCCAATCTGTTAAAGTTCTGCTCTGCAATCTTGTCATTACATTTCCAGATAGCTTTCAGTTCTTCTTTTGATTTGCTTTTCATCCAGTTTAATACTTCTGCTGTCTTATCAATATAGACAGGCAGTTCAACCGGTGCTAAGTTATCGGTATCTACAATCATCTTTTTTGCAGGTGATAAAATAATCTTCATTATGCCAATTCCTTAAGCATATTTTCAGGATCATCTGCCGCCTTGACTTTATCATTTGCCTTTATAATGATTCCCTGCTCATCAATAAGATATGTAGTTCTTACTACACCCATAGATACTTTTCCATAATTTTTCTTTTCTTTCCAGACATCATATGCTTCAATAACTTTACGCTCCGGATCTGCTAATAGCGTAAATGCCAGTCCGTATTTTTCTTCAAATCTCTTGTGAGACGCTACAGAGTCCTTGCTTACTCCAAGAATAACAGCTCCCTTCTCAGTAAACTGTGGATAACGCTCAGAAAAGCCACATGCCTGCTTCGTACATCCTGGTGTATTATCCTTTGGATAAAAATATAAGATCACTTTTTTTCCTGCATAATCGCTTAATTTATGCATTTCTCCATTCTGATCCGGCAATTCAAAGTCTGGCGCTTTTTTTCCTAACTCTAACATTTACTATTCCTCCGCATTTGTATTTTCCACCTGTTTTCTTGTTCTTTTATTACCTGAAATCATTTTATGTCCCGTATACATAGACATGATCATACATATAAGAGTGCTACACGCAAAATACCTATGACCTGATTTGGATCCTTTATATCCAGTATAAAAAGTTCCAATCATAGTAATTAACGCTCCGATTGACCAATACTTATGTGCTTTCATTTTATACCTCCAAATTGATTAAGCTGTTTCCAAAATAAATATCTCTGGATCATTAACAATATTATACATTCTATCCATCACTTTCGACAAGCAGAGAAAGAAAAATAATCAATCCAAATACAAAAGGATGTATCACGATAATTCTTGCATTACCTTGACGCATCCTTTCCACACAAATGATTACAGTAAAATTTATTTCCACCGAATACTGCTATTCCTAACGGCAACTGGAAATCAATCATCCCAAACCAGGCGAACAAAATATTAAAAAAACCAAGAGCAAAATAAATGATCGCCCATATCCATAAATAATCATACCATTGTTTCTTTTTCTTCACACCGCTACCCTCTCTTTCATTTCAATACAGTTTTCATTTATGATATATGTCAATTATTCGATTGACGCATCTTAAAAAAGCAAGTATACTATGTTCGCAAAGGAGATAACAGTTATGAGCTTCGAAAATTATTTTCCACTATGGAATAACTTAAATACAGCACATAAAAAACTAATTTCAGATAATTTGATCACACAGCATGTGAAAAAAGGAACAATCATTCACAACGGGAACATGGATTGTACCGGATTATTACTGGTTAAATCCGGGCAGCTTCGAACTTATATATTATCAGATGAAGGACGGGAGATTACACTTTACCGTCTGTTCAATATGGATATGTGTCTTTTATCCGCCTCATGTATCATACGGTCCATTCAATTTGAAGTAACCATTGAGGCAGAAAAAGATACTGATCTTTGGATCATCCCTGCTGAAATCTATAAGGGCATCATGAAGGATTCTGCTCCTGTCGCAAACTATACCAATGAATTAATGGCTACCCGTTTTTCTGATGTCATGTGGCTGATTGAACAAATCATGTGGAAGAGTTTGGATAAGCGTGTTGCTTCATTTCTTTTAGAAGAGACCTCTATCGAAGAAACAAATGAATTGAAAATCACTCACGAAACTATCGCCAACCATCTTGGTTCCCACAGGGAAGTTATCACTCGAATGCTTCGATACTTTCAAGGCGAGGGGCTCGTCAAACTCTCCCGCGGCAAAATCACAATCCTTGATTCAAAAAGACTGGAAACACTCCAAAGGTCATAAAACTGTTTTTCTGTAACATATAAAGAAGAATCCTCCATTTATCAGAATTATGAAAGTCATTCTAATAAATGGAGGATCTTTTTATGCTATAAGAAAATTATAAAAATATCGTGATTATTTTTTAATAATCCATACCACATGCATATGCCCTTTCAATCCGCGCACGGTCATTGACCACTGCATCATAGAAGCGAAATCCGCCAGAGAAATTATACGTTTCATAACCGTTTCCTTCCAGAATACAGCTCGCAATATAACTGCGCAGACCACTCTGGCATATCAGATACACAGGCTTTCCTTTCTCAATTTCACTAATTCGTTCTCTCAGTTCATCTACAGGTATGTTTTTGAATCCATCAATATGCCCCCTGCTGAATTCACCTACAGTTCTCACATCTAGCAACACCACATCTTTATCTTTAGAAATCTTGTCCATATCTTCCAAATGCCATTGCTTTAATGTCCCTTTTGCAATATTGTCTATCATAAATCCAGCCATGTTTACCGGATCCTTGGCAGAAGAATAAGGTGGTGCATATGCCAGATCCAGATCTTTCAACTGGGTTGCATTCAGCCCCGCATGAATTGCTGTTGCCAGCACATCAATACGTTTATCAACTCCTTCATATCCAATAATCTGAGCGCCAAGCAAACGATAGCTCTCTTTTTCAAAAACAACCTTCATGGTCATCACTTTTCCACCAGGATAGTAACCGGCATGACTCATAGGAGAAAGAATTACTGTATCTACCTCTAATCCTGACTTTTTGGCATTGGTTTCATTGATACCTGTAGTGGCTACTGTCATATCAAACACTTTTATAACGGAGCTTCCCTGACTGCCCAGGTAACGACTATCACCGCCACAAATATTATCAGCGATGATTCTGCCCTGTTTATTGGCTGGTCCTGCCAAAGAAATCAGCGCATCATTACCCGTAACATAATGTTTTACCTGAACTGCATCACCTGCAGCATAAATATCCGGTACAGAGGTTTCCATTCTGTCATTCACTACAATACTTTCCTTGATGCCAAGTTCCAGACCGGCTTCTTTTGCTAATACTGTGTCTGGTGTGACTCCGATTGCCAGAACTACCATATCAGCCTGAAGGTATGGATTATCTTTCAACAAAACCTCCACTCCGTTGTCTTTTCCTTTAAATCCTTCTACTGTATAGCCCAGTACCAGTTTTATCCCATGCTTTCTCATTTCATTATGAATCATGGATGCCATATCCGGGTCAAAAGGGTTCATCAGCTGCTTAGACCGCTGGACAATCGTAACATCCATGCCAAGCTCCCTCAAATTTTCTGCCAGTTCCAGACCAATAAAACCGCCACCTGCCAATACAGCCGATTTTGGATGGTTCTTATTTATATATTCCTTTATCCGAAAAGTGTCTTCTACAGTACGAAGTGTAAAAAGTTTATCAATACCTACTCCGGGAAATTTCGGCTGTGTTGGCTTTGCACCTGGAGAAAGAATCAACTTATCATAGTTTTCTTCAAATATCTCATCATTCTCCAAATTTTTCACTGAAACAATTTTACGATCCGGATGTATGGAGATAACTTCATGATGAATTTTCATGTTAATACGAAAGCGTTTAAAAAAACTCTCTGGTGTCTGTAGTGTAAGTTCTTCCGGGTCTGTGATCACGTCTCCAATATAATATGGAAGCCCACAATTCGCATAGGATATGTATCCGGATCTTTCAAACACAGTAATTTCTGCATGTTCATCCAGTCTGCGTATTCTTGCTGCGGCTGTAGCTCCTCCTGCTACACCTCCTACGATTATTACCTTCATCTTATTTTTCCACCTTTCCTGAGTAAGCTGCAATGCCACCGATATTATTTACTTTAGAATATCCCATTCGTTGCAACATCCCAGTTGCCTGACGGCTCCGAGAACCGGAATAACAGTATACAAACAGAGGGATATCCTTATTCTTCGCTACAGAAACAATATTGTCTAGTTGCTGCAACGGCACATTTTTACTTTCTGGTATATGTCCTTCCTGATATTCCTGCGGAGTACGGACATCCAGAAGAACTGCACCAGCAGTCCTTTTATATTCTTCTATGCCTTGATTAATATTCGACTGTTTAAAGAAATCAAAAAATCCCATTAGCACACCTCCCTAAAGCATTTCTAAAATCGCATTCTTAGGTCTCGCCCCTGAAACCTGCTGTACAATCTTCCCATCCTTCATAACCACTAAAGTCGGAATGCTCATAATACTGAACTTATTTGCCAGTTCAGGCTCTTCATCTACATTAATCTTTCCAACTTTAATATCCCCACGCTCACCTGCAATCTCCTCTACAATAGGTGCTACCATACGGCAAGGCGCACACCAAGATGCCCAAAAATCTAAAAGAACGGTTTTATCGGAATTCAGTACTTCGTTCTGAAAATTATTTTTATTGATATTAATAGCAGACATTTTACAGTCCTCCTTATCTTTTTCTTTTTGTAGCTTTATTTTAGTCTTTATTTCATTTGTTTTCCGTGATTACATCACCATACCACATTAAATTAACTTCTTGCCATACCATCTACACTTAATATAACAGTCATTGCTATCGTAAATGTCATTTCACACAGATATATAAGTGTCTGTGCCCAGTCAGCATAATTTCCTGTAAATGCCGGAAGTCCTGCATTGATAAATGCATTACATACCACAATCGCAAGTGCCATCGTTACTGCCTCAAACACACATGACAGGAAATATTTGCAGTAGGTAGCCATTGTATGGCTGACCATTCTGTTTCCTGCCATCGTGGAACAGGCAATCGCACCGAGCGGCACAATAATCAGAATCTTTAAGAACCTGAAATACAATACACTGTGTAGATGATAAAGAATCCACAGATAATAATGATGATTGCAAGCAAAGCTGTAAGTATCAGCATTACTAAACTTTCACCAAATCCAATGCCTGTTGTAATGATTAAATCGGGCTTTTCCCGATGTGTTTAGCTGTTACCACCTCCTTTCAAGGCGCAAAAAAAGCACCTTAACCTTATTGGCTAAAGTGCTTGTATTAGTTTGATATTAAATTGTTGTGAGTCAGCCAGTCGAGTAGACTAAGACCTCTCAATCTTAGCCCCTCACAGATCCGTACGTGCGGCTT
>NZ_QULX01000024.1:0-39610 GCF_003481835.1 Roseburia sp. OM02-15 | reverse complement strand
CCCCTTACCCCTCATGAGTGAGGGGCAGGGGAGTTGAAGTGTCGAAGACACTTTTTTATTGCCTGCAAAACATGTGTTTGGTATAATAAAGGAAAATGCCGGGACATGTAGGCGAAAATATCTTCCATATGGAAATAGAAGAAAAGCAGACAGCAGAAGCAGGAAAAATAATAGAAATTCAGAAAGGACAGGCATCATATGAAGTTTTTTCATTTATCAGACCTTCACATCGGATTAAAACTGATCAACCGTGATCTGCGGGAAGATCAGGAATATATTTTGCATCAGATCACGGAGCTTGCGGTGCAGGAACAACCGGACGCACTGGTGATCGCCGGAGATATTTATGACAAAGCGGTTCCATCGGCAGAAGCTATGGAAGTGTTGGATGGATTTATCTCTGAATTGACGGAAAAATTGCCGGATCTGGTCATCATGATGATCAGCGGAAACCATGACAGTGCCATCCGTGTAAACTGCTATCGAAATGTGCTGGCGCGGCAGAATCTTCATATGATCGGTATGCCTCCGGTTCGTCCGGAAGAATGGATGGAAAAAATTGTATTGCAGGATGCATACGGACCGGTAAATTTTTATCTACTGCCATTTGTCAAACCATCTATGGTAAAACAGATTACGGGAACAGATGAAAAGGGAAATAATTTGTCTTACAATGAGACAATCCGACGTTTGATCGCGCGGGAAGATATCAATGAATCAGAGCGGAATGTGTTTGCTAGTCATCAGTTTTATTTGCCGGTTGGAAAGGATGCAGATGAGATTGAGCGTATGGATTCGGAGATCCGCACTGTGGGAAATATTGATGAAGTGTCTGCGGAAGTATTGCAGGTGTTTGATTATGCCGCATTGGGACACATTCATAAACCAATGAAAGTGGGAAGTGAATATTATCGTTATTGCGGTACGCCATTGGCTTGCTCCGTCAGTGAGGCAGGACAGGAAAAAGGTGTGATTGAAGTAGAACTTGGAGCAAAAGGTGAGGTGCAGACACGGGTGCTTCCGTTAAAACCGTTGCGTGAGATTAAGGTTTTGAAAGGAAGTACAGAGGAAGTGCTGGCGCAGTCCTGCGTGGATTATGTATCTGTAACACTGACAGATCAACCGGATTTTGACACGCAGGATCGGATTCGTGCAGCGTTTCCATATTTATTAGAAATCCGTCGGGAAATGCTGACGCAGCGGGAGTATGCGGAGGCATGGAAAGCGCAGGAAAAAATTGATCCATTTGACACCTGTTGTTCATTTTTAGGTGATACTACAGATGAGGAAAAAGAGATTTTACAGGATGTGGTGAACACGGTGTTTACAGGAGGTGCGGCAGAATGAAACCATTGAAATTAACGATGCAGGCGTTTGGCTCCTATGTAAAACCGGGAACCATTGATTTTGAAAAGCCGGAGCAGAATTTATTTCTGATCACGGGCGATACAGGTGCGGGTAAAACAACAATTTTTGATGCGATTGTGTTTGCCCTGTATGGGGAAGCAAGTTCCGGCACAAATAAAAAAAGCGGAAACGAATTGCAGAGTCAGTATGCAAAGCCGGAGTTAGATCCTTTCGTGGAGTTGACATTTTCCGAAGGGGATGGCGCCAGCCGACAGGTTTATACGGTGAGAAGAACCCCGCGGCATATCCGTCCGTTGAAACGTGGAACCGGAACGAAAGAAGAAAAAGAGACCGTTTCACTGATTTTACCAGATCAGACAGAATTTTCCCAGAATAAGAAGGAAACGGATGAGAAACTGGTGGAGATTCTGGGACTGACCAAGGGACAGTTTATGCAGGTTGCTATGATCGCCCAAGGGGAATTTATGGAATTGCTGCGGGCAAAATCCGATGAGAAAAAAGTGATTTTCCGAAAACTGTTCAACACGGAGCCGTATCAGAAAATTGTGGAGGAACTTGGACAACGCCGCAAGGAAAAACAGCAGGAAATCGCCGTGATCCGTACCGAGTGCCAGACGGAAGCCGGGCATATCGAAATTCCGGAACAGTATGAGCGTGCGGACATCGTGCAGGAAATCAAAGAAAAAGTAATCCGTTCGGAACAGTTTCTTGTGACCGATATGGAGCAGCTGCTGGAAGAACTGGAGCAGTTGTGCGCATATTTGCAGGAAAAGCAGCAGGAGATCAAGGCGCAGTTGCAGGCGGCAGAGCAGGAACGAAACCAGGCGCAGGAGAAGTTTGCCAAAGCAGAACAGCTTTTACAGGTGTATCAGCAGCTGGAGCAGGCAAAGACTGTTCTGGACGAATGCAAAGCGGAGGCAGAGCAGATGCAAAAACAGGAACTGTTGACCGGACAGATTCGCAGTGCTTATGAGATTCAGAGTGGTTTTAAACGTTTGCAGGATAGCATGCAATTAATTGAAAACACCGAAAAAGAACTGCAAAATTGTGAACAGCAGCTGCCAGAATTATTGAAAAATGTACAGGAAGCAGCCGAACAGGAAAAAACAACCGGAGCGGAACAGCAGAAGCAGAATGCGGCATACAACCGTGTGGCAGAGCGCGTCAATCAGGCATTGGAAACTTTCCGGAAGATTGCAGATGTGACAGCGCAGATACAGAAAAAAGAAGCGGAGCAGAAGTCAGCAGAACAGGAAGCAAAACAGGCAGAAGAAAAGCAGAAACAATTAGAGTCACAGATTCAGCAGTGGAAAGCGCAGGAGGAAGCTAAAAAAGATGCGCCGACGAAGCTGGCTTACTGGGAAAATCAGAAAAAAGAAGCAGAAGCATTAGCAGAGGAAGTGCAGGAGGCAAAGAAACTGCATGCGGAATCGACAAAGCAGAAGAAAATCGTAGAAGCTGAGCAGAAAGAATTTTCGGATGCAAGCAAGAACTATCAGGAAGCACACGGCAGATACGAAACCATGCGTCAGATCTTTTTTAACATGCAGGCGGGACTGCTCGCAAAGGAACAGTTAAAGCCGGGGCAGCCATGCCCGGTGTGCGGTTCCGTGGAGCATCCAGCTCCCTGCGAACTTGCAGAGGAACACAGCGAGATCACCCGGGAAAAACTGGATGAGATGAGTCTGGAAATTGAAAAACTGCGGGCAGAGCAGGAGACATGTGCACTGAGGGCACATGCAGCAGGCGCGCTGGCAGAGGAAAAAGAACTGATTGCAAAAAATGCGGTTGAAAAGTTGTTCGGACATATGCAGGACAGCTTGCAAGAAATTCCGGAAATGATGGAACTTGCCCTGGTAGAGGCGGTCGTAGATGCCAGTCAGAAAGAACTGGAATTAGAAGGAAAAGAACTGCTGGCAGATGTGAAACTGCTGGAAAAGGTGCAAAATCAGTTACAGAATGCAGAAGCTGAAAAAGTGCAGCTGGAAGAAGCATTACAGAAAGCAAAGGTACATCAGCAGAGCGTACAGACAGAGCTTGAGAGCAGCCGTGCGGTATTAAAAAATCTCACCGGTTTGCTTACCTTTGCATCAAAAGAAGAGGCAGAGCGTGAGTTAGAAAGCGTAAATGGAGCCAAGATGCAAGCGGATGAAGCCTATGCGAAGGCAGCGAAGCTGACGGAGCAGGCGCGACAGACGCTGGATAAGGTGCAGGCGCTGGAACACCGCTATCGGGAGGAACTCCCGAAGCTGGTGGAAGCGCGGAGGCAGCGCCAGACGGAATACAAGGCATTGTTGACGGAACGTGATCTGACGGAAGAAAAATGGCAGGAACTGACACAGAAGTATACTGCAAAAGACGCAGAAATGTTTCAGCAGGAAATCAATGTCTACAAAGAAAAACTGGCGCGGGCGCAGGGCATCTACACTTCTGCAAAAGAGCAGATCGGAGAGCAGCCAAAACCGGATCTGGAAGCAATCATGCAGAAGCGTGAAAAAGCTGAAAATCAGTTGCAGAACCTGAGAAACGAACAGGAGCAATGGAATCAGTATACACGGACTGACTGTGCAGCTTATGATATTTTGAAGCCAAAAATGGAAAACCGTGCGCAGATTCTGGCGCAGCATCAGCGGATCAATGAACTGTACAACCGTCTGGCAGGCAATGTCAGCGGTTCCCGTATGGATCTGGAAACCTTTGTGCAGCGGCAGTATCTGGAGAAAATTCTGTATGCGGCAAACCGGCGTTTCCTGGAAATGTCTGCGGGACAGTTTGAACTGCGGATGTATGATCTGGAAAAAGCCGGTGAAGGCAGAAACCATGGTCTTGACCTGATGGTGTATTCTGCTGTTACCGGAAAAGTGCGGGAAGTGCGTACCTTATCCGGTGGAGAGTCCTTTATGGCGGCATTGTCACTGGCACTTGGTATGGCGGATCAGATTCAGGAAAGTTCCGCGGCAATTCATCTGGACGTGATGTTTATCGATGAGGGATTTGGTTCTCTGGATGAAAATTCCAGAAATCAGGCAGTGCGTGTGCTGCAGGAGATGGCAGGCGGAAGCAAACTCATCGGTATCATTTCCCATGTGACGGAGTTAAAGCAGGAGATTGACGATCAGCTTATCGTAAGTAAGGACGAAAACGGAAGCCATGTGCGTTGGCAGATCAGCTAAAAATCTTCCATTTTCAACAGTATTTGCATAAACATGTAGATCAGAATCATAATCCCGGAGGTTTTGTGTTAAAATCCCCGGGATTAGTTGAAAAATAGCGGGAATATCGGTATGATGTTAAGAAACGGGAGGAACAGAACATGAAAGTTTTAATGTTAAATGGCAGCGCAAAAGCCAATGGAAATACATACAGATCTTTACTGGAAGTAGGAAAACAGCTGGAAAAAGAAGGCATTGAATATGAGATTTTTCAGATCGGTGGAGAGCCGGTGCGTGACTGTTTGGGATGTGGGCAATGTTCAGAAAAAGGATGCGTTTTTGACGATGATAAAGTAAATGAGTTTACTGCAAAAGCAAAAGAAGCAGACGGTTTTGTATTTGGAACGCCAGTATACTATGCACATCCAAGTGGACGGATCATGGCATTTCTGGACCGCGCATTTTACAGCAGTGGAGCATCCTTTGCGTTTAAACCGGGAGCATCCGTAGCGGTAGCACGTCGTGGCGGTACGACAGCATCTTTTGATGCAATGAACAAGTATTTTGGAATCTGTCAGATGCCGGTGGTCGGTTCTACATACTGGAATCAGGTTCATGGAGCAGTTCCGGGAGAAGCAGAAGAAGATGCAGAAGGTCTGCAGACCATGCGAAATCTTGCAAGAAATATGGCATGGATGCTGAAATGTTTTGAAGCAGGAAAGGCAGCAGGTGTGGCGTTACCGCAGACCGAACGTGATTATAAGACAAACTTTATCAGATAGATGATGCAGTTTAAAGGGGAACAGTAGAAATGGGAAATATCAGTCTGTAAATTGTGGCAGCAGATGTCGGGAAACAGTTTTGATCTGATCCTGATGGACAGTAACCGGGTTAAAAAGACTAACAGGTTAAAGGGACGGGAAGAAAAATGGCGATTTTAGGAATTGATTTAGGGACAACGAATTCTCTTGGAGCAGTATACCGCAACGGGAAAGTAGAACTGATTCCAAACCGTTTTGGATCATTTCTGACGCCCAGCGTGGTCAGCGTGACAGAGGATGGCAGTGTTGTGACGGGGCAGATTGCAAAGGAACGTCTGATCACACATCCGAAGGATACTGCATTTTCTTTCAAAAAGAATATGGGAAGCGATCAGAAATACAACCTTGGCGGGAAAACATTTTTGCCGGAGGAATTGTCCGGGTTTATTGTCAGTGCCATTGTGGAGGATGCGAAAGAATACATGGGCGAAGAAATCAAGGACGTGATCATATCCGTTCCGGCCTATTTTCATGATAAACAGCGTGTGGCAACGAAACGCGCGGGTGCACTGGCAGGAGTCAATGTAAAAAGGATTGTAAATGAGCCGAGTGCGGCAGCATTGGCTTCTTATTTTGATACGCAGAATGAGCAGCTTTTTCTGGTATTTGACTTCGGAGGTGGCACGCTGGATGTTTCTATTGTAGACTGCTTTGATACTATGGTAGATATTCTGGCAGTTTCCGGGGACAATCATCTGGGTGGCGATGATTTCAACGAAGCCGTTGCAGAAGGTTTCCTGAGAGAACATCAGCTTCAGCGGGGAAACTTAAGTGAAAAGGAGTACGCGATCCTGCTCCGTCAGGCGGAAAAATGCAAAATCGCCTTATCCACGGAGAAGGAAGTGAAAATGACTGCGGTGCTTGGCGGACAGACATATCAGAGCGTGTATACAAACGAGCGGATGATGCGGGAAAGTTCTGCCGTCTGGAAGCGGATCCAGACGGTGCTTCGGCGTGCCCTGAGGGACAGTCGTGTGGAAGTGGAAGATATCGATGCCGTGATTCTGGCAGGCGGTTCCGGAAAGATGCCGCTGGTACAGTCTTACATGGAGCAGCTTTTTGATCAGACACCGCTGGTAACTGGTTTCAGTGATCAGCTGATTGCCCGGGGACTTGGACTGGTGTGCGGTGTCATGGAGCGTAAGGATGAAGTGAGGGATTATATTCTGACGGATATCTGCCCGTTTACGTTAGGTACCGGGGTGAATAATGAAGCAGATCCGAAACATCCATATATGAGTGCGATCATTGAGCGTAATTCTATTTTGCCATGTTCCAAAATACGCGGTTTTTCTACTGCTGCTGATTATCAGAGCGAAGTGAAAATTGAAATTTTGCAGGGAGAAGAACCATATGCGGAGGACAATGTGCAGCTGGGGGTGGTCACAGTTGCGGTTCCGAAGAAAAAGAAAGGTATGGAGTCGGTGGATGTCCGCTTCACTTACGATATTAACGGAATACTGGAAGTGGAAGTAACGGTTGTATCCACAGGAAAAAGTGTGAAAAAAGTGCTGTCTCAGAACATGGATGAAAAAGAGATTGCCAAACGGATGAAGCAGCTTGAAAAACTGAAAGTACATCCAAAAGATATGACAGAGAATCAACTGATTCTGGAGCGTTTGCAGGCACTTTATGAAGAAGCGTTACCTGAAACCAGAGACAGGTTGATGTATCATATTCGAAACTTTGAAAGTACCTTGGCAGAACAGGATCCGCGCCGGATTCGGAAGTATCGGGAATTTTTGGAACATATGATTGCGTCATTGGAGCATTATGATCCATTTGAGGGAAAACTGGATTTCCCTGAGTGGAGCGATGATGACGATGGCGAAACGTAATCTGTTTTAGATAAACGAATTGGAATCGTCAGACCAGAGATAGAAAGCGTCAATTACGATAAACAGATCAGAAAGAACAAGAAAACACAGACCCTTTTGGAGGAGACAGTCAGATGTATGAATCAGAAGCGTATGAGATTTTACATATCAAACGGGGAAGTTCACAGGAGGAGATAAAGGAAGCTTATGCAGCTTTATCCAAAAAGTATCACCCGGAGGAGCATCCGGATGAATTTCAGCAGATCCATGAGGCATATATGACGCTGCGCAGACGGAGCCGTGGACAGAGAAGTGAACGACGAAATCCGGAGCAGGAACCCAAAACGATGGAAGCAGAAGATGCATCTGTTGGAGAAGCAGCAGAGAAAGTAACACCCAAAAGCAATCATCAGGGTACATTTTCAGAGGAAGAATTAGAAGGTACAGAACAGAATACGAATACTTCAGAGAAAAGTACAGATAGCACAGAAGCAGAAGCGCAGGGTGAATATCAGGAAGTGACAGAAGATTATGGCATAGAAGATTATGCGGAGAAAAATGCAGAAAATCAGACTGTATGGGAATCTCAGAGTGAATCTGCACAGCAGGATCCTGCGCTACAGTATGATTTTGACGAAGTAATTGAGGAAAATGAGCGGAAGGATGAGCAACGCTTGATCCTGCTGATTCAGAAAGCTCTAGTTGAGATGGAAATGTTGCTAAAACCACCATATTGCCACAAATTAAAGCTGTTTCAACAGTTTTTCCAGAAACCGGAATATCAGACCGCATTAAAGCAACCGGCGTTTATGGCATATTTTGCAGATATGCTGACAGATAGTCATCTCAAACCAATGATCTATGATCATATTATTGAGTATTATCGTTTCCGTGGACTGAACCCGGCGGATATGTACGAGGAAGCGGCAAAACTCTATTATGTACTGGATGATAAACGTGGGATGAAGAAAAAGAGAGCTGGATTCTGGCAGGGGGTTCTGCCGGTGGCAGCAATCGCCGGTATCCGCGCAGGTACACGATCAGCAAAACCGGGAACCGGTGCAGGAAATCTGTTTGGATTTCTGTTTGTTGTAGTGATCGTGATTGCATTGATGTTTATTTTATATCGTCAGTTGTATAAGAATCATTCCGGACTGTTTGCACAGGCGATGGTTGCGTTATTGTTGATGATTTCTCAGTTTGTCATACTGATGGGAGATTTTTATGCTCCACTGATGGGATCAGATGGGGGAACGGTACTTGCAGTATTCCTTTTCCTGATGGGAATTATCTGGATCATCGGTGTCGGAATCGTTGCGATCATCAAAAAAATGAGCAGTTTCAGGAGAAAAAAATAAGAAAAATATATCGTTCATGTCGTAAAAATGTCATTTCATGCAAATGGCATTTTTTTTTGTATATTTTGTTGTAGAATAGTGACAGAATGTAATGCTTTTTGTAATATTTCTGAAATATTGCGGATAAAGTACGACAAGAGGAAGGAGAGCTTATGAAATATTTAAAAAAGATTATGGCAGTGGCGCTGGCAGTGGGAATGGTATTTTCCGGCAGTGTTGTAGACGGAAGGGCATCGTCCTACAGGGTAAATAATTACTTCGATGAAGCAGCGAATACAACAATTGATGAGCTGTTTTTCTATGATGAAGATGCATACGGAAAAAAACTTGGTGTAACATACGAAAAAACATCTACAGAGTTTGTAGTGTGGGCTCCGGTTGCAACAGATGTAAAAGTTAATATCTATACAACTGGAAGTAATGAAGATGAAAATGCATTTAAAGTAGGCACATATGTGTTGGAAAAACTGCTTAGAAATGGAACATGGACCGGTGCATGGGAAATAACACTTGTAGGCAGATGGGATGACTATTATTATGACTATACAATTACAAATGCAAAAGATATTCGTTATGTGGATGTAAATGGAAACGTTAGTGGATCAACTTTTAATAAATATCAGACAGCAGATCCATATGGTGTTGCTGCCAGTAAAGACGGACAGAGGTCTTATATTATAGATCCGTCTACCGTATCTCCGGATGGTTGGAGCAATGACAGACATGTGTATGTAGATACAGCAAAGGCAAACACGGTTTATAAAGTAAGTGTGAAGAATTTTTCCGCAGATCCGGCTTCCGGTACAACAGGCGGCGGAAAATACAGTGCATTTACAGAAACGGGTGCAACGGTAAACAGTGCGGGTGAACTGGTGTCCGGTATTGATTATCTGAAAGAACTGGGTGTTACAACCGTACAGCTTGCACCGTTTGCAGATTTTGCTTCCACTGACGAATACGGGGAGTATGATATTCAGAACTTTAATGTTCCGGAAAGTTCTTATGCTTCGAAAAAGTCAGACAGCAAGACTGTTATAAAAGAATGCAAAGAAATGATTCAGGCACTGCACAAAGCCGGTATTTCTGTTGTGATGGAAATGCCATATACGCATACGGTTTCTCCGAAAGATTCTGTACTGGAGAAAACAGTTCCGGGATATTTTTATAGAATGGTATGGCGAGATAGTGCAAATGGTTATACCTATTATACAACTACGGATTATGATAATGAATGTGCGACCGAGCGTGCGATGTATCGGAATTATATTGTGGATTCCATGGCATACTGGGCAAAAGAATATCATGTAGATGGATTTTCTATTGATCTGATCAGTAACGTTAATACAAGAAGGGATAGAAACAGCACAAGAGAAAACGACTGGTTATCAGAAATAAAAACAGGACTGGCGAAGAAAGATTCCAATCTGGTGATCTGGGGTGACGACTATCAAAAAGCCGATCGCCAGAACAAAACTTCTCTCTATGATACGATCATCAACAATATCGGTGGCAGTGATTATGGAGAAAGAAACGAAAAAGCAGTAAAAATCTATAAACAGACAGCAGCAATGAAATATGCAACACCGGGAACCTTATATATGGATGCCGGAGAAGAAATGTGCAACAGTGTCAATGGAACATCACTGAAAGACAGTAATCTGGTTGAATGGCAGGATTCCGCAGAATTTGCCGATGTAGTATCTTATTACAGAGGTCTGATGGATATTCGAAAAGCATTCTCACCGCTTGCCAGGAGTCAGGATATAGCTTCCAAAGAGGCATATGTATTGACAAATACAACAAAAGCTACCGGTGAATGGAATAGCATGGCAGTATTAAATAACGAGACAGATGCTGCCAAACAGATTACTATTCCGAACGCAGATGCAGATTCTGAATGGGTAATTATTGCAAATGGCGAAAGTGCAGGTGTGGTATCTCTTGGAGAGATTTCCGGAGCTACTGTAAATGTACCGGCATATACCACAATGATCCTTGTAGATAAAGCAAGTTTTACAGGATCAGCTGTATCTACGACAAGAGGAAAAGTAGTTGTTCAGTATTTATTGAAAGACAGCAAGCAGCCATTACGTGAGGCAATTACACTTCAGGGTACACCGGGCACCGGTTATGAAGTACCTGCAAATATAAAGATTCCGTCCGGATATACACTTTTAAGCAAAGAAGGCAGTGAAAAAGGTAAGTATACAGCAGGAACCCAGACAGTCACTTATTATTACAGCACAATAGATGCGAATACTGTGGTAGACGGTATCAAAAATAATGGTACTTACTGTGAAAATGCAAAATTTAAAGTAACCTCTGCTGCTTATACTGAAGTGACAGTTGATGGCAAAAAACTGACCGCAGGTGAAGACGGTTACTATACTGTTTCAGCAGCAGATGGTGTACAGAAAATTGCGCTGTCAGACAAAGACGGATATAGTATTTATCTGACTATTACGGTAAATAAAAATCACACAACGGACAGTAGCGATTGTACAAAAGAATCTACCTGTTCTGTTTGTCATAAGACATTCCCGGCACAGGCAAGTCATAAGTTCGGTGATATGTGGTTAAAAGATGCCACCTATCATTGGAAAGTTTGCGAAAATGAGGGATGTAAAGCAACAAGTACAAAGACAAAACACAGCGGAACAGACGATGGTGACTGTACGACAGCTGTAACCTGTAAGGATTGTGGTCAGATCATTACAGAAGCAAAAGCAGAGCATACCTATGGCGAGTGGCAGTCCAATGGTGACGGCACACATACACGCAAGTGTACCGCACAGGGTTGTACAAAAGAGGAAACCAAAAATTGTACCGGTGGAGAAGCAAGCTGTACAAAGAAAGCAGTTTGTACCGAATGCCAGAAAGAGTATGGTGATCTGAATCCGACAAATCACAGCGGAAGTGTTGAATGGGTACAGACAGAGACAACACATCAGGAAAAATATAACTGCTGTGGCGCAGAAGTTTCTGCAGCTGAGAATCATATTTGGGAAAATGGTCATTGCAGTACCTGTGGATATGGATGTAATCATACCGGAGGAGCAGCGACCTGTACCGAGAAAGCAATTTGTATAATCTGTAAACTTCCGTATGGAGAAGTAGATGCGGATCATCATACCGGAATGGAAAACTGGGTACAGACAGCAACAACCCATGAGAAGAAATATGATTGCTGTGGCAAAGTGACAGTAGCAAAAGAAAATCACAAATGGAAAGATGGCGTTTGTGAGACTTGTGGATATGTATGTATACATAGCGGCGGAGAGGCAACCTGTACCAGCGGAGCTATCTGTGAAAACTGTGGCAAGGAGTATACTGCAAAAGATCCTTCCAAACATAGTGGAAAAGTAGTATGGGTACAGACCGAATCAGATCACAGACAGATATATGATTGCTGTGACGCACAGGTATCTGCAAGCGAAGCGCATGACTGGGAAGATGGTGCATGCAAAGTTTGTGATTATCAGTGTAAACATACCGGAGGAAGTGCGACCTGCGTGAAGAAAGCAGAGTGCGTGATCTGTGGTGAACAGTATGGTGTATACAATATGAGTGTTCATGAAGGTTTGAAATTTGTCGAAGCAAAAGCAGCTACCAAGACCGCAGAAGGAAATGTAGAATACTGGTATTGTGAAGACTGTGGTAAATATTATATCGAACAGAATGGTTTTGTGGAGGTTACGAAAGAACAGACGGTCGTTGCAAAACTGACAGACAAAAAGCAGGATAGTAATTCCGATGATAAGAAAAATCCTACACCTGCTACCGGAGACACAGATAACAACAAACCGACCGGATCCAACGGTAATGATACAAAGACTACACCGACAACGGATACAAAAGCGGCAAATAAGGCAGAAACTACAAAGAAGAAATCTCCAAAGACAGCAGATGATAATCGTATGCTGGTATGGTTTATTCTCTTTGCAGTGGGAGGAACCGCTGCAGGAGTGACTGTTTACGGTCAGAAAAGAAGAACAGGCAGATAGGAAAGAACGGTTTCTGAGGCAGCGCATACGCTGAAGCGCGAAACACTCTCTTGACATTCCCGTCAGATTCGCTTAGAATAACGGTTGATTACAGTTTTTCAATTAGAAAAGACATATAATAAGAAATCAGCTGTGACGGGAAATAGTACAGGTGGGAAATTCTACAGAGAGAGGATGTACATGTGATGCATGTATGCTGCGACATCCTTGTTTGGAACATTTGGAACCGAGCCCTGAGCCCCATGCGATGAGTATGGCGTAGAACCGGCGTTAACGGTATTGAGTGGATATGCAGCATAATGCATATAAGCAGGGTGGTACCGCCGGAATTCCGGTCCCTATGAGGGATTGGATTTCCGGCTTTTTCTATCTTAAATAAGTGTAAAGGAGATACAGTCATGGCAAAGGACAAAAAATTAGTAGAAGCCATTACATCTATGGATGTGGATTTTGCACAGTGGTACACAGATGTAGTAAAAAAAGCAGGATTAACCGATTATTCCAGCGTCAGAGGATGCATGGTCATCAAACCGGCAGGTTATGCGATCTGGGAGAACATTCAGAAAGAGCTTGACCGTCGTTTTAAAGAGACCGGTGTAGAGAATGTATACATGCCAATGTTTATTCCGGAAAGCCTCTTAAATGTAGAGAAGGATCACGTGGAAGGATTTGCACCGGAAGTTGCATGGGTAACACACGGTGGATTAAACCCGCTGCAGGAGCGTCTCTGCGTACGTCCGACATCGGAGACATTATTCTGTGATTTTTATAAAAATGATATCCAGTCTTACCGCGATCTGCCAAAGGTATACAATCAGTGGTGTTCCGTTGTAAGATGGGAGAAAGAAACACGTCCGTTCCTTCGTTCCAGAGAGTTCTTATGGCAGGAAGGTCATACCGCTCACGCAACTGCTGAAGAAGCTGAGGCACGTACAGTACAGATGCTGAACCTTTATGCAGATTTCTGTGAGGAAGTACTGGCTATGCCAGTCATCCGCGGACAGAAGACAGAGAAAGAGAAATTTGCAGGAGCTGAGGCTACTTACACCATCGAGGCACTGATGCATGATGGAAAAGCACTGCAGTCCGGTACAAGTCATAACTTTGGCGATGGATTTGCAAAAGCATTCGGCATCCAGTATACAGACAAAGAGAACAAATTACAGTATGTACATCAGACATCCTGGGGTATGACCACACGTCTGATCGGTGCCATTATCATGGTTCACGGCGATGATTCCGGACTGGTTCTGCCGCCGCACATTGCACCGACACAGGTTATGGTAATCCCGATCCAGCAGAGAAAAGAAGGTGTTCTGGAGAAAGCACAGGAGATTCAGGAGCGTTTGGGCAAAGTATGCCGTGCAAAATTAGATGATTCTGATAAGAGTCCGGGATGGAAATTCTCTGAGCAGGAGATGCGTGGTATTCCGATCCGTGTAGAGTTAGGACCGAAAGATATTGAGAACAATCAGTGTGTACTGGTTCGTCGTGATACACGTGAAAAAACAGTTGTTTCTCTGGATGAAGTAGAGAATGTAGTTCCTGAGTTATTAGAGACCATTCAGAAAGACATGTTCGAGCGTGCAAAAGCACATCGTGATGCACATATTACAGATGCTCACAACTATGACGAGTTCTGTGATGCAGTAGAAAATAAACCGGGATTCATCCGTGGTATGTGGTGTGGAGACCGTGCATGCGAGGACAAAATTAAAGAAGAGACAGCAGCAACATCCAGATGTATGCCGTTTAACGATCAGGAGCATATTTCTGATGTATGCGTATGCTGTGGAAAACCAGCGAAAAAACTGGTTTACTGGGGTAAGGCATACTAGGAATAAGCAAAAACAGCTGATCCTCAGTATAGGAGATCGCACAGATTTGCATAGGAAGATGTCATTTTGTGACTCAAATCTGGCGGGAAAAACGCAGAGACGTTTTTCTGTTAAAATAAAAATCAACATGAGAAAATAAAAGTTCAGGAGGGTGCGTATGAAGATCGAGTTACCGGAAAAAGTAAAAACCGTCATTGGTGAGCTGAAAGCACATGGTTATGATGCCTATGCGGTAGGCGGTTGTATCCGTGACAGTATCCTTGGGCGCACCCCTGGAGACTGGGATATTACCACGTCTGCCAAACCGCAGCAGGTGAAAGCAATTTTTCCACGGACGGTGGATACCGGGATTCAGCACGGAACCGTAACAGTGCTGATGGATAAGGAAGGATTTGAGGTCACTACTTACCGGATTGACGGCGAATATGAGGATGCCCGTCATCCCAAGGACGTGATCTTTACGTCAAATCTGCTGGAAGATTTAAAACGCCGGGATTTTACCATTAACGCTATGGCTTATAATGATGAAACCGGTCTGGTGGATGCTTTTGACGGTATCGCAGACTTAAAGGCGAAGCGTATCCGCTGTGTAGGAGAACCGACGGAGCGTTTTACCGAAGACGCCCTGCGCATGATGCGTGCGGTTCGTTTTGCGGCACAGCTTGGATTTACTATTGAAGATGCCACCCGTCAGGCAATCTGTGATATGGCGGAAAACCTGTCAAAAATCAGTGCAGAGCGGATTCAGGTGGAACTGGTGAAACTGGTGACATCCGATCATCCGGAGGAGATGAAAACTATCTATGATACCGGAATTGCTGCTGTGATCCTGCCGGAATTTTGTACCATGATGGAAACAGAACAGCATAACCCACATCACATTTATACGGTGGGAGTGCATACAATTCGCTCCATGCAGGAAATCCGGGCAGACAGAGTGCTGCGTCTGACTATGCTATTCCATGATGTGGCAAAACCGGTCTGTCGCACAGAGGATGAAAACGGAATCCATCATTTTCACGGTCATCCGGAAGTTGGAGCAGAAATGGCGCGTAAAATTCTACGCAGACTGAAATTTGACAACGATACGATCCGAAAAGTAACCGCACTGATTCGGGCACATGACGATCGTCCGCCATTGAAAGGACGGGCAGTCCGCCGGGCAATCTTCCGCAACGGAACGGAGCAGTATCCGGAGCTTTTTGAGGTAAAACGGGCAGATATTCTGGCGCAGAGCAGCTTTTTACAGCAGGAAAAACTGCTTTACGTGGATCGCTATGAACATATGTATCGCCAGATCATAGAAAAACATCAGTGCCTGTCCTTAAAGGATCTGGCAGTAAACGGTTCCGACCTGATCGCAAGAGGGATTCAACCGGGCAAAGAGATTGGTGTAATCCTGCATGCGATGCTGGAACAGGTTCTGGAAGATCCGAAGCTGAATGAGAAAGAAGCGTTACTGGACTGGTACTTTAACTCAAATAAGTAAGTCCCTTGTGTTCCTTAGATAAAGTGATTTTTACATGAAACAATAAGAAATAAAGGACTTCATCACCAAGGCATAATTTAACACACCTCTTCATATGATTAAAAGAGTGCAAAACGGAAATCAATTGTACATTAATCATATAAAGGGGTGTTTTTGTGTATTATCAGGTGGAACAGGTTCTGGAAAAACAGGAACCGGAGATTGAAAAATTTTACAAGGGACGGGGGATTCTGATCTGTGAATCAAAACAGAATCTGTTCGCGCTGAAGGAATATACCGGCTCTTTACAGAAAGCAGAATTTTTGTACTGGCTGGGGATCTGCCTGGAGCAGCAGGGGATTCGCTGTGATGCGATGCTGAAAAATAAAGAAGGCGCACTGCTCACAGAAGGTGTGGATCATGTTTTTTATACATTTCACCGCTGGATGCGCGGGCGGGAATGTGAAGTAAATAACAGAGTCGATCTGCTGCTGGCAGTTTCGTTTCTGGCGCAGTTTCACCGAAGCTGCTGTGGGGAAGAATTTGTCCGTGTGTCAGAACAAAAAAATGTATCGGAGCAGAAAAATACGGAAAATGCGGAGGCAGACAGTAACGGAGGACTTTGTGTGGAATACCGCAAACACGACCGGGATCTGCGGCATATCCGCAAGTACATATTAAAGCGGAATAATAAAAGTGATTTTGAACGGTTGTTTTTACAGTTCTTTGATCAATTTTATCAGCAGTCAGAAACTGTGGTGGATTTTCTGGAAAAAGATCCCGAAAAGGATGGCGGATACACGGTGGGAATCTGCCATGGGGAAGTGAATCAGCATAATATTTTATTTACGCCGGATGGAGCGGCACTGATTCATCTGGAGCATGCCGGAGTCGGACTTCAGATTTCGGATCTGGGGAATTTTATGCGCAAGATCATGGAGAAAAATAACTGGAATGTGCGGCTTGGCATGGAGCTTCTGGAGGGATACCGCAGGAAACAGGAGCTGACGGCGCAGGATTTGCAAGGTCTTTATTACCGGTTGTCCTATCCGGAGAAATTCTGGAAAATTGCCAATCAGTATTACCGCACGCGGAAAGTGTGGGATTCCGGCAAAAATTACGAAAAATTGCAGAAAGAGATCCGGCAGAACCAGGCAAGAGGAGAATTTCTTGCGGTGTTGAAACAGGAATTATAAGAGCGCAGTTTTATGTGCAGATATGAGCGATATCTGCACGGATATGATGCGCGAACTGCAAAAAATTAGTTTCCAATTACTCACCGTTATGCTATAATAAACGTGTATGAGCAAAATATGCTCACATGATTGAAGTGAACACAGGAGGTTAATGTCATGGGTTACAGAGAAGCATATGAATCCTGGTTAAACAATCCTTATTTTGATGAGGATACCAAGCAGGAATTGCGTAACATTGCAAATGATGAAAAAGAGATAGAAGACCGTTTTTACATGGATCTTGAGTTTGGTACAGCAGGTTTGAGAGGTGTCATCGGTGCCGGAACGAACCGTATGAACGTTTATACCGTTCGTAAGGCTACACAGGGACTTTCCAACTACATCATTAAAGTAGGGGCTCAGGCAAAAGGTGTTGCAATTGCTTATGATTCCAGAAGAATGTCTCCGGAATTTGCAAATGAAGCAGCATTATGTCTGGCAGCAAATGGCATTAAGGCATATATTTTTGAGAGTCTCCGCCCGACACCGGAGCTGTCCTACGCAGTACGTTATCTTGGATGTACCGCAGGTATCAACGTAACAGCAAGCCACAATCCACCGGAATACAACGGATACAAAGTATACTGGGAGGATGGCGCACAGATCACACCGCCGCATGATAGCGGAATCATGGCAGAGGTAAAAGCTGTGACAGATTATGCAACTACCAAGACAATGTCCAAAGAGGACGCCGTTGCAGCAGGTCTGTATGAAGTGATCGGCGCAAATATTGATGATCCGTATATCGCAGAACTGAAAAAACTGGTTCTGAATCAGGATGCCATCAATGCCGTTGCAGATGATCTGAAAATTGTATACACACCACTTCACGGTACAGGAAATATCCCGGTTCGCCGTGTATTAAAAGAGCTTGGTTTCAAACACGTTTATGTAGTTCCGGAGCAGGAACTTCCGGATGGTGAATTCCCGACTGTAAGCTATCCGAACCCGGAAGCTGCTGAGGCATTTACTCTTGGACTTGGCATGGCAAAAGAGCTGGATGCAGATCTGGTACTGGCAACTGATCCGGATGCAGACCGTCTTGGCGTTTATGTAAAAGACAGCAAAACAGGCGAATATCATTCCCTGACCGGAAATATGTCCGGATGCCTGATCGGTGCTTATGAGATCAGTCAGAGAAAAGAAAAATACGGACTTCCGGCAGACGGAGCCTTTGTAAAATCTATTGTTTCTACAAACCTTGCAGATGCTATCGCAGCAGATTATGGTGTAAAACTGTATGAAGTTCTGACCGGTTTCAAATTTATCGGACAGAAGATGCTTGAGTTTGAGACAAAAGGAAACGGCACATACCTCTTTGGTATGGAGGAAAGCTACGGATGCCTTCCGGGTACATACTGCCGTGACAAAGATGCTGTTGTTGCATCTATGGCACTGTGTGAGGCAGCTGCATACTACAAGACACAGGGCAAGACTCTGTGGGATGCAATGCTGGATCTCTATGAGAAATACGGCTATTACAAAGACGATGTTAAAGCGATCACATTAAAAGGTATCGAAGGTCTTGCAAAGATCCAGGAGATCATGACAACACTGCGTGACAATACACCGGCACAGATCGGTGAGTACAAAGTGCTGAAAGCAAGAGATTACAAGAAAGATACCGTTACAGATCTGGCAACCGGTGAGGTAACACCGACAGGTCTGCCGAATTCCAATGTTCTGTATTACGAACTTCCGGATGCAGCATGGGTATGCTTCCGTCCGTCAGGTACAGAGCCAAAACTGAAATTCTACTATGGTGTGAAAGCAGATACCATGGAAGCAGCAGATGCCAAAGCAGCAGAACTTGGTGCCGCTGTTATGGCAATTGTTGAGCCAATGCTTGGCTAGAAGAAAACAGACTGTTTTTATGTTGAAAACTGTCTGGAAAACCGCTGAAAACGTGGTTTTCCTTGACAAATACAGGGAAAACAAGTATAAATAGTCTATATAATAAAAAAGAGAACACGTTTCGTTCTATAGGAGGACAATTATAATGAACAAGACAGAATTAGTAGCAGCTATCGCTGAGAAAGCAGAACTTTCCAAAAAAGACGCAGAGAAAGCATTAGCAGCATTCACAGACATCGTTGCAGATACTTTAAAAAACGGTGACAAAATTCAGTTAGTAGGTTTCGGTACTTTCGAAGTAGCTGAGCGTGCAGCAAGAACAGGAAGAAACCCACAGACAGGTGCTGATATGGAAATCCCGGCTTCCAAATCTCCGAAATTCAAAGCTGGTAAAGCATTAAAAGATATCGTAAACGCATAATTCGTCTGACGAAGTACAAATAAAAATTTACGAAATAAAAAGCAGATCATTGGGGGCATTCCGTTATGGGACATGCCCCCTTTTATCATCAGATCAAAAATGGAAGTAAACCATTGGTCTGAACAAGTCGAATTGGAGCAGATTATGAGATTAGACAAATATTTAAAAGTATCCAGACTGATCAAACGCCGCACCGTGGCAAATGAAGCCTGCGACGCAGGACGTGTCATGGTAAACGGTCGTGTGGCAAAGGCTTCTCTGGATGTCAAAGTGGGCGATGTGATCGAAATTGCCTTTGGAAACAAATCCGTACGTGCACAGGTGCTTCAGGTAGCAGATACTTCCCGTAAGGAAGAAGCAAAAGAGATGTTCAAATACCTGTAGAAACAATTCCCGATGGTGGAAAGTAAATGCATTTGTAGAAACCATCAGGAAGGATGCATGTATCAGTCATAAATACAGACGACCTCCCATATACTGGAAACAGTAAGGG
This sequence comes from Roseburia sp. OM02-15, assembly GCF_003481835.1. Taxonomy (NCBI): domain Bacteria; kingdom Bacillati; phylum Bacillota; class Clostridia; order Lachnospirales; family Lachnospiraceae; genus Roseburia; species Roseburia sp. OM02-15. The sequence goes on along the minus strand of NZ_QULX01000024.1, from coordinate 19,781 downwards.
AGGTTTTTTTATGGAAGAGAGACAGGCATCCAGACAACACAAGATAATCCTGACAAACCGCGGAACCTGTGCGTTGAATGGCATATCGGATATCTTATCCTTTGATGTAAATGAGATTTTACTGGAGACAGAAATGGGGATGTTGATGATCAGGGGCATGGACCTTCATGTGAACCGTCTGACGCTGGAAAAAGGTGAAGTGGATCTGTCGGGAAAAATTGATTCCATTCAGTATTCGGATGTAAACAAGGGAAAAGCATCACAGGGGGAGTCGCTTCTGGGGCGGCTGTTCAAGTAGATGGTAAGTCCGGGGATCATGCAGCAGGGCAGTCTGTTTTTGCATGCAATGGCGTTTGGCGTGGCATTGATCTTCTGTTACGATCTGCTACGGATCTTTCGCAGAGGGGTTCCTCATGGAACCGTGTGGATCGCTGTGGAGGATATGTTTTTCTGGCTGATCAGTGCCTTTGTGCTGTTTCAGCTCATGTATGAGGAAAATGATGGGAAGCTACGCTGGTTTGTGATCATGGGCGTGCTGCTTGGCATGATCCTGTACAACGTGAGCCTCAGCCGGTTTGTGGTGCGTTTTGGAAGTTTCTTTTTCCGTCTGATTTTACGTGTGATCCGGGCAGTTATCATGGGCATTGTGAAGATATTACAGTTTCTGTTGAAGCCTTTGGCTAAATGTATCCAACGCACTTGCAGGACAGGTAAAAAAAGCAGTAGATATGTAAAAAAACAATTGAAAAAACTATACAAAACAGTTAAAATGGGTTTGTGTAAACTGTAGACGCAGGATATGAATAACAGAGGGTGAAAAGTCGTATGCGTAAAATGAAGCAGAAAAAGAAAAAACAGAATAGAACAGGTAAAATCTGCGTTTCCTGCGTGGTAGTCGTGCTGACCTTGATCATGTCCGTACAGATCGTACATTTATACGGAGTGAATGAAGGGTACAAACAGGAAGAGAAGACCAAGAAAGAACAGTTACAGGCAGAGAAGGATCGGGCAGAAGAACTGAAGCAGAAGGAAGCTTACGTCGGTTCCGAACAGTACATTATTGATACTGCCAAATCAAAACTGGGTATGACCTATCCGGATGAGATTGTTTTCAAAGAGAAATAAGCAAGACCATGAATTTTGAGTGATTTCAGGATTCATGGTTTTTTTAACTTCATAAACAGGTTCAAACCCTTCGATTCGATTCAAAATCCTTTCCGTGAACAGATTTTGCCGAAAACTTTTGCAAAACCGGACAAGGGTTTGACAAAGATTTTATAAGGATCGGACTAGAATGATTCCCTGAGCGGATTTAACCAAATAAGCTGCATGGCTGAAATTGGGTTATGAGCAGGTAGTATGAGCGGATGGTGAACATCTGCTTGATTATCAGGGAGGGAAAAATATGAAACGATTCGATCTGAAACAATTACTTTTGTGCATTGCCACGCTGGTATCGTCCCAGTTTGAACTGGCAGGCGTTTACCCGCTGATTCCGGCGATTTTTATGACTGGATTCTTAAGTGGCGTCAACCGCAGTCTGCTGTTTTTGTGCACCATGGGAGGGCTGATCATTCTGGCACCGGTGACGGTGCTGGTCAAATACGGTCTGATCGTGCTGTTGAGTACGGTGCTGATCCGTGGTGTGGAATGGTACAGCGGACATTGCAGGACGGTTCCGGCAGCGATCCTCACAGCAGGGATCACTGTGGCTGTTGGCATCGGATGGAGCAGTATGAAACTGCCGGGGACGTCGGCGGTTTTTATCCGAATATGTGAGGGAATCTTAGTATGCGGATTTATCTATGTGGTGACAAAACTGCTGTCACTGATTCCGGAGTGGGAGCCACGTTCAGCAGGAGAACTGCCGGTGTACGTCCCGGGCGGACAGCGGTTGAATGAGTATGCGGAATCTTTTGAAAAATTATCGAAGACGTTTCGGCAGATGAACCGCTATAAGGAAGATTTTACCGCGGAGGAGCTTGGACGGATGCAGACGGAGGTCACCGGAAGAATCTGTGCGTCCTGCAATCAGTGTGCAATCTGTTGGGAAGAAAATACGACACCGATGTATCAGGTGCTGTACCGCTTTTTGCAGGCATTGCAGCGCGGGGCAGATGTCAATGAGAGTGCACAGGAACTGGAGCAGTATTGCCCGTACAAGGATGAGATGATCGAACAGATCATGCTTGTGTTTGAAAAGGCGCATCTGAACATGGCGTGGTACAACCGTCTGCAGGAAAACCGGGATGTGATCGCGCAGCAGCTGGATGCCATGGCGTACATTATGGAGGACTGTGCCAATGAGGAACAGGACGTGACCGCACGGGAGGGAAAACTGGCAGCTACCATGCGTTACGCGTGGAAAGAGCGGGGGATCACGGTGGAGCAGCTTCGGATTCTGGAAAACAGTCATGGAAAGTGGCAGATTTATTTTCAGGGAAAAACCCGTGGCACAAAATGTATATCTGTGAAAGAAATGGCAAAAATAATCAGCAGTGTGAGTGGCAGAAGTTTTAAACCGGTGAAGGACAGTAAGGCGCTTCTGGGAGCAAAAAGCATGCCGCTGCTTTTCTGTGAAAGCTGCCGTCTGACGGCGTATTACGGTGTGGCAAAAGCCATCCGGGATGATGAGCAGGTATCCGGGGATAATTTTTCTTTTCAGATGCTGGATAACGGAAGCTGTATTATGAGTGTGTCCGACGGCATGGGAAGCGGTTATGCAGCTTGTAAAGAGAGCGAAATGGTGATAGATTTAATAGAGAAATTTATGGAAGCCGGATTTTTGCCGGATACTGCCCTTCGCATGATGAATTCTGCCATGGTGACACACGGGGAAAATAATCTGTTTTCCACAGTGGATCTGATGCGGCTGGAATTGGACAGCGGTATTGCAGAATTTTACAAGATCGGTGCGGCGGTGACGTTTATCCGCCATGGTGACGAAGTGCGCGTGGTGGAACAGAGCAGTCTGCCGGTGGGGGTGTTTGCCGGACAGAAAGTGCCGAAGATCACACAGAAACTGGAAAACAGTGATTTTGTGGTGATGGTGACGGATGGCGTGTTAGAACATCTCCATGTGGAGAATGCAAATCAGACGATGCAGGAGATCATTCGCGCGGTCACAACCAACAATCCGGCGCAGTTTGCCAGAGAGGTATTAGACCAGGTGCTGCTTTTTACCGGTGGTCGTGTGCGGGATGACATGACGATCCTGACAGCCGGGATATGGGAGCGATAGGTCGAAAAAGATGCTGACAGCTGGAATCTGGGAGCGGTAGATGGGAAGAAGATACCGACAGCTGGAATCTGGAGCGATAGACGGAAGGAAGAAGATGCAAAAGAAAATACAAATATTTATCAGACAATATCATATGATAGAAGAAAACGATCATGTGGCAGTAGGGGTATCCGGGGGCGCAGACTCCGTCTGCCTGCTGCATCTGCTGTGCGAACTGCGAAAATGCATGCATTTTCGCTTGACAGCGGTGCATGTGGAGCACGGCATCCGCGGCGCGGAAAGTCTTGCAGACGCGGCATTTGTCAGGCAGCTTTGCGCAGACTGGAACGTGCCGCTGCACACATTTTCGGTGGATGCGCTCCACCAGGCAAAAACGCAGCATCAGTCGCTGGAGGAAGCGGCGCGGGAGCTGCGTTATCGCTGTTTTTATGAGGCTTGCCGAAAATGCGGTGCAAACCGTCTGGCAGTGGCACACCATGGTGATGACTGTGCCGAGACGGTACTGTTTCATCTGAGCCGCGGAACGGGGCTCAGAGGCCTGTGCGGCATTGTTCCGGTGCGGGAACTGCCGGAACAGAAGCTGACGCTGATCCGTCCGCTGCTCTGCGTGACAAAGGCAGAGATTGAGGCGTATCTGGAACAGATCGGGCAGAAATATCGGACGGACAGCACGAATGCGGATGTGACTATGAGCCGCAACCGGATCCGCAGTCAGGTATTGCCGCAGCTTTGTGAGGTGAATACTGCCGCTGTGCCGCATATCGTGCGCACCGCGGGCTATCTGGAAGAAATCTGTGAATATCTGGATGAAGCGGCGTGGGACGCAGGCAGTGCGTATATCACATATGAAAGGGAAAAAAATAAAATTGTAAAAATTCGTTTGCAGAGACAAGGCATATTAGCCATGCCAACGGTATTGCAGAAAAATCTGATCCACCGTCTGCTTGGCGAACTGGCAGGCAGCAAAAAAGATCTGACCGCAGCTCACATGGAATCCGTGCAGACACTTTTTACCGCTCAGGTAGGTAAAAGCGTATGTCTGCCTTATGGAATCCGTGCGTATGTGGATTATGAGCAGATTGTGTTGCAGAAGGAATTCGGACAGAAAAAACAAACAGACCAGACAGATCGGAACAATCGAAAAAAGCAAAGTGCTAAAAATAAAGCAGAGAAAAAGACAAGGGAACATGAACTTGTGATTCCAGGGGAATGTATTTTAGAATCCGGGGAACATATTACGACAAAAATCCTGGAATTTGATGGAAATTTTCAACAAATTCCGGAAAAAACATGTACGAAATGGTTTGATTATGATAAAATCAAAGATACTGTTCAGATAAGAACACGCCGTCCGGGAGACTATCTGCAGGTGCAGGCAGCGGGGGGCCACAAGAAACTGAAAGATTATCTGATCAACAGTAAGATTCCGAAAGAGGAACGGGATCAGCTGTTGCTGCTGGCAGAGGGAAGCCATATTTTGTGGGTGATCGGTCAGCGCATCAGTGAAGCATACAAGGTAACACAGAAGACAAAGCACATTTTTGAAGTGTGTATACATGGAGGAAAAGAGAAAAATGAGTGACAAGATTCGTGTTATGTTTACCGAAGAAGAAGTAAACAACAAGATCAAAGAGCTGGGAGCACAGATCAGTGCTGACATGAACGGTGAGCCGGTAAAGATCATCTGCATTTTAAAAGGTGCAAGTTTCTTTGCGTGTGAGCTGGCAAAACGCATCACTGTTCCGGTTTTCATTGATTTTATGTCTGTATCCAGCTATGGTGACGGAACAGAGTCTACCGGCATCGTGCGTATCATCAAAGATCTGGATGATTCCATCGAAGGAGAAAATGTACTGATCGTGGAGGATATCATTGATTCCGGTCGTACCTTAAGCTATCTGGTAGAAAATTTAAAGAGCCGTGGAGCAAAAAGCGTACGTCTCTGCACACTGATGAGCAAACCAAGCCGTCGTGTGGTAGAAGTACCGGTTGATTATATCGGATATGAGATTCCGGATGAGTTCGTCGTAGGCTATGGCCTGGATTATGCACAGAAATATCGTAACCTGCCGTATGTAGGCGTGGTAGAGAACGACTAATCTCAGTGCGAATGCTGGTTGCAAAATGATTGCGTTCATGAGCAGGCAGTGAAAGTGGATTGAGAATGTCCGTTTTACATGAGAATCCCGCTTTTGAAAGTGGAAAGGAATAACTCTTGAAATATGAAAAAGGAGGGCTTTGAAAATTGAAACGTAATTTTAGAGGCCTTGGAATATATGTCTTTATTTTCCTGATCATTGTGTTTGTATGGCGTGCCTTTGGCAGTAACGGTCTGAACACAAATACCTGCACCATGACAGAGTTTCAGCAGGAACTGGACAGTGATCAGGTTAAATCCATTGTGATCCGTCAGAATGAAGAAGTTCCGACGGGTAATCTGACGATTGTATTAAATGACGGAAGCCGCGAACAGATGAGCGTTTCCGATGTCAAAGAGATTGAAAGCATGCTCAAAAAAGCAAATTTTGAGGATTATACGCTGAAGGATGTACCGGGAGAAAATGTATGGATTCAGCTTCTTCCTACATTGCTGATGGCGGGAGTCCTGATCTTCTTTATTATGAGCATGTCCGCACAGTCCGGTGGCGGCAGCAATTCCAAAATGATGAATTTTGGCAAGAGCCGTGCGAAGATGACCATGGGCGAAAATGTCAATGTCAAATTCAGTGATGTAGCCGGATTGAGTGAGGAAAAAGAGGAACTGGAAGGAATGGTTGATTTCCTGAAAGATCCTGCCAAGTATACAAAACTTGGTGCACGTATCCCGAAAGGTGTCATTCTTGTGGGACCTCCGGGTACCGGTAAAACTCTGATCGCAAAGGCAGTAGCCGGAGAAGCGGGCGTACCGTTCTTCTCTATCTCAGGTTCTGATTTTGTGGAAATGTTTGTCGGTGTCGGTGCTTCCCGTGTCCGTGATATGTTCGCAGAGGCAAAAAGACATGCACCGTGTATCGTATTTATCGATGAGATCGATGCAGTGGGACGCCGTCGTGGAACCGGCATGGGCGGTGGACATGACGAGCGTGAGCAGACCTTGAACCAGATGCTGGTTGAGATGGATGGTTTCGGAGTCAATGAAGGAATCATCGTGATCGCAGCAACAAACCGTGTCGATATCCTGGATCCGGCGCTTCTCCGTCCGGGACGTTTCGACCGTAAAGTATATGTTGGCCGTCCGGATGTGGGCGGTCGTGAGCAGATTCTGAATGTACATGCGAAAAACAAACCGCTGGCAGATGATGTGGATCTCAAACAGATCGCACAGACTACCGCAGGATTTACCGGAGCTGATCTGGAAAACCTGTTAAATGAGGCTGCTATCATCGCGGCAAAGGACAAACGGATGTACATCTGCCAGAATGATATCAAACGCGCATTTATCAAAGTTGGTATCGGTGCAGAGAAGAAGAGCCGTGTTATTTCCGAAAAAGAGAAACGGATCACAGCGTTCCACGAAGCAGGTCATGCGATTCTGTTCCACCTTCTGCCGGATGTGGGACCGGTTTATACCGTGTCTATCATTCCGACGGGCGCAGGAGCAGCGGGTTATACCATGCCGCTTCCGGAAAAAGATGAAATGTTCCGCACAAAGGGACAGATGTTGCAGGAGATCATCGTGGACTTCGGTGGCCGTGTGGCAGAGGAACTGATTTTTGAAGATGTCACCACAGGCGCATCTCAGGATATCAAGCAGGCAACTGCCATGGCAAAAGCGATGGTTACCAAATATGGTATGTCAGATGATGTCGGAATGATCTGCTATGATGATGACGAAGAAGTATTTATCGGCAGAGATCTGGGACACACCCGCGGTTACAGCGAGAATGTGGCTGCCAGAATCGACAGCGAGGTAAAACGTATTCTGGACGAGTGCAGCAATAAAGCACGCCAGATGATCCGTGAGAACGAGGATGTATTGTATCGCTGCGCAGAGCTTCTTCTGGAAAAAGAAAAAATCGGACGCAGTGAGTTTGAAGCATTATTTGAGGCAAAAGCCGATGATGTGATAACCGTTGACGGAAAAGAAGTGGAAATGTCTGCTGAGTAAAAAAATGTGGAATATGTATAGAAATTGTGCGTATTACCGCGTGATTTGGAGAAGGTGACTGAGAGGTAATTGGCAAACTGCACAAAAAGTGGATTGGAAAATTGTGAACTTTATGCACACTTATTTATGGGGATTTGCTATTATAATACCTGTAAATACCCCCAATACATTATATAGTTTTTTGCTACCCCCATAGTAAAAAATACCTTCTCCTTTTAAAGAGACAGCAGATCGACAGGCTGTCTCTTTTATTTTTTTGATAAAATGAAAGTTATTGAAAAAATACGAAATCGGGAAATCTTTTCTCAGCAGCTAGTCATTCGTTACCTTCATTTCGCAAGAGTTTTATCGCGCTCATTTCCAGCTCCTATAAATGCTGGTCGCTTCCCATTCGCGCAAAATCTTGTGAAATTCAGTCACTCACTAAATCGCTTGCCGAGAAAAGATTTCCCGATTTCTTATGTTATGCAATAAATATTCATAACGAAGTTATTTCGATTCAAATTTATGTAAAATATGGTGTGTGATTCATCTGTTACATATACATATATTGTAGTTATAGAAAGATACTTATTCTAAAAGGAAAATTAGTCTGATTGCAAAAAAATACTTTTGACCAAGTTTTGTGGCTGCTATTGCATTATGAGCAGGTAACGGAAGTTGTTTATGAATATTAGATTGATTTGAATTTAGGGTAAGTAAATACTTGAGGGAAAAAGAAATGAAATATGATTCAGTTCAGAAGTTTAACAGTGTAGAGAATTACATTCTGCAAATGCGTCCAATTTTGAGAAAGAGAGCGTTGTTCTCAGACGGAACGTCAGATTATCGGATTCCGCCGGAGCCGAAGGCGGGAGAGCATGTGAAACTCCGTTTTCGTACGGCGGCAGACAATGTAGATCTGGTTGTGCTCTGTCACGAGGACGAGCGGATCGAGATGCAGATCGCAGATCGGGAAAGTGATTTTGATTATTATGAAGCTGAGGTTCAGGTTGGAAATGAGCCTTATAAGTATCATTTTGAAATTGTTTCCGGTATGCTTCGCTGTAGTTATGACCGGGCAGGTGTTGCACGGGAATACCGTCCGCAGTATGAATTTTGTATCATCCCGGGATTTTCAACACCGGAGTGGTCAAAAGGTGCGGTTATGTATCAGATTTTTACAGACCGCTTCTATAATGGAGACAAATCCAATGATGTAAAGAGCGGCGAATATTACTATATTAACCGCCAGACAAAGCAGGTAGAGAACTGGGACAAATGTCCGGAAGATTTTGATGTGGCAAATTTTTACGGCGGTGATCTGCAAGGTGTTTTAGACAAGATGGACTATCTGGAAGAACTGGGCGTGGAAGTTATCTACTTCAATCCGTTGTTTGTATCCGCTTCCAGCCACAAATACGATACACAGGATTATGACTATATCGATCCGCATTTTGGTGTGATCGTAGAGGACGGTGGTGAGCCGCTGCCGGAATGGTGTAACGATAATTCACAGGCGTCTCTTTACAAAGCGCGTGTGACGAATAAAAAGAATCTGGAAGCCAGCAATGAGCTGTTTATCAAGCTGGTGGAGGAAGCACATAGCCGTGGCATGCGTGTGATCCTGGATGGTGTGTTCAATCACTGCGGTTCCTTTAATAAATGGCTGGATCGTGAAAAAATTTATGACGATGCCGCAGATTTTGAGCCGGGTGCGTTTGCGACAAAAGACAGTCCGTATCACAGTTATTTCCATTTCCAGAATGACGATGCTTTTCCGAATAATGTGACGTATGAAGGCTGGTGGGGACACAATACTCTGCCAAAGCTGAATTATGAGGAATCTCCGGAATTAGAAGCCTATGTACTGGGTGTTGCGAAAAAATGGGTTTCTCCGCCGTATAATGCCGATGGATGGCGTCTGGATGTGGCAGCGGATCTGGGACACAGTCAGGAATACAATCACCGGTTCTGGAAGAAATTCCGAAAAGCAGTCAAAGAGGCAAATCCGGAGGCGCTGATCCTTGCGGAGCATTATGGAGATCCGAAAGAATGGCTGCAGGGCGATCAGTGGGACAGCGTTATGAACTATGATGCGTTCATGGAACCGCTGACCTGGTTTTTGACCGGTATGGAAAAACATAGTGACGAATACAAAGATTACATGTTAGGTAATATTGAAAATTTTGAAAATGCGATGACACACTATATGGCAAGTTTTGGAACACCGTCTTTACAGTGCGCGATGAATCAGCTTTCCAATCACGATCATTCCCGTTTTCTGACACGTACGAACCACAAAGTTGGTCGTGCTGTAAACCTGGGAACACAGGCGGCTTCCGAAGGAATCAACAGAGGTGTCATGAAAGAAGCTGTTATTGTGCAGATGACATGGCCAGGCGCACCGACACTGTATTATGGTGATGAAGCAGGCTTATGTGGATTTACCGATCCGGATAACCGTCGTACTTACCCTTGGGGCAAAGAAGACAAAATGCTGATTCGTTTCCATCGTGATATGATTCGGATTCATCGTGAAAATCCGGCGTTTTGTACCGGTTCGGTGAAGTTCCTGCATGGAGACCGAAATATTCTCTGTTACACACGTTTCAATCGCGAACAGCAGTTTATTATTGTTATCAACAATGATGGTTATACAAGAAGTATTGAGGTCGGTGTGTGTGGAGCTGGAGTACCGAAAAGCTGTCAGCTGACACAGATCATGTACTCCACAGAAGATAATTATTCCATGGCACCCGTGGTTTATCAGGTGGAGGGAAGCTACCTCAATCTGACTTTGCCAAAATATTCTGCGGTAATTTTACGACATCTTACAGGAGAGGACTAAAAAGACACACATAAATCATAATGTAATCTTACGGAAATAGTTGTATGAAATGAGGATATATGGTATATTTTGGAAATAGACAAAAGGAAATTGTGACGGCTGTCTGATGCGTAGACCGGATGTGTTTCTAACATGCCAACGCGAGTCCAAACAAACCGCATATCCTCAAGAAATCAGAACTTTATTGTAAAAAGTGTTTGTACATGTTACAATGTGAGCGCAAAGAGTCAGATGAAATCAAATAGTATACATCTGCCACACAATAAAAAATAAGAATAACGTATAATTACTTGCCCGTATAATACGCAGCGCTCATGCAGCACAACGTGCAAAGACGAGATTAAGGAGGATAATGTTATGCTGGAGAACGACTTGACTAATATTGAAATGCTGATAATGAAATGTATTTGGGATACCCCTGAAGAACTTGCCCTGTCACAATTGGTAGCAATGGTAAATGAACGGTTTGAGAAAAGCTGGAAACCTCAGACTATTTCTACTTATTTAGCACACCTGGTTCGTAAAGGATACCTGAGTATGCGCAGAAAGGGAAAAGTATTCCTTTATCACCCGGAAGTATCCGAAGAAAGTTACAGATCCTCTCAGATCGATGAACTGGTTAATTACTGGGGAGATCCGGGTACACCGACAGAGTTCCTGTCCGCATTATTTGTGACAGGAGACAGCGAAAGTGAATCCGACGAGGATTTAGAGGACTTAAGAAAATTATTGGATGAGTTGGATTAATTTCTTCTTTTTTGTAATCATTTTAAATACGGTTACTGGAACGGTTGCATATCTGTTATGCAAGCTGTTGACACGGATCGCAGAGAAAGCCGGTGCAATTCGGGTGATATATCCGATGTACCGGCTTGTGATGATTTTCTACACGATCCCATTTGGTTGGATATATATTTATATCAAATGCAATCGTGTATATGGATCGTACGGGATTGGTGATAGTTTTTTCGGTACTCCGATCATATTTTGGATTATACAGATAGCTTTGATCGTTTGGCTCATAGGAATGGTATGTGTAATTGTTCGCAAGCTGAAGGATAGTTATGAAGAACGAAAAGCACATGAGCTGAAAATGAAAAATAATATGCCATTTCGTGCTGATGAATATCGTGCTATGCTCAGCAGAATGTATCCACACAGAAATTGGAAAAGAACACAGTTTTGTACAAATTTTCTGACGAGATCACCTGTGGTAGTTGGAAAACTTTTCCCGGTTATCATAATTCCGGAAAGAAAGTATTCGGAATTTCAGATACAGGTGATTTTGATGCATGAAGGAATGCATATCGTTCGGCTGGACAATCTTGCAAAGAAAATATCAAGTGTTCTTATATACATAAACTGGTTCAATCCATATCTGAAATCATATACAAAAGAACTGGATGAATGGGCAGATATTGCTTGTGATATTAGTGTATGTAAGCGTTTTTTAGGTGGAAACTCTAAAGAATATTATATTGCACTAATGGCAGCAAAAACTTCCGGGCATTCCGTTGTTAACCCTTTTGTCTCGCAACTGAATAAGAGCAACGAGTCTATCAAGAGGAGAATGTCGTATATGAAAAAATGGAAAGATAGTAGATCGAAAAGATTTGTTAGTGCAATCTTAATGGCAGCTTTGATTATGTGTAGTTCTGTAACCGCTTTTGCTGCAAGCAGTCAGGTTGCTGATCAGCAGGATAATGTATATCGAGAAACACGAGAGATGACAAATGAAAATGATGATAACACTGATTATGTGGAATCTGATTTGGAAATTCAGATATTGCCTGCAGAGCAAGTGGATGAAGAAAGTTGGGATGACGCCGTTGTTTATGATGATTCAATATTAGAGCCATTGACTGTTCAGAAAAATTTTAGTTGGACTGTTCCACCTGAAAAATTTGCGAGATCTGCTGGCTTCATCAAATCAAAAGGTAGTGAAATCATTATTTCTTGTTATATTTATTCGGATTTAACTCACTGGGTTGGAATTCGTAGACCTGACGGTTCTATGGCTTATGTTGCAGGAACACATCAGATTACAAAAACTTTCAAATGTGAAACAACAGGAACTTACTATGTATTTGTAGAAAATAGAGGACGAGTTAACATTAAAGCTGCAGGTTATTACATCCGCTAATCTTTTACAATCAAAATGAAAAGAATCTATGATTTCATAATGGTTTGAAAGAGTCGTTTCAATCTGACAAAAGTGAAATAAGTATATGTGGGAGTGTGAAGAACAATAAAAAGTTTTTCACACTCTTTTCTTTTTTGTGTACTTTTGCAATCTGCATACTTCACAACTGAACAGTAATTCGTTCATTTTTTGGGAAAAACACGAAAAAACTTGTCGAATCCTGTCGACAAGGTCCGGGAACCTGAGAAACTTGCCGAAAATGCCTTGAAAAACACGACTACATTGATAAAATAGTTGCAACAGAACACGGATGAGTTCTGAAAATACTACAGTTAGAGGAGACTTGAGATGGAGAAGAAAGTATCAATCAGAGATATCGCAAAACTGCATGTATCACAGCAACTTGAACGGAAAAAAGCAATATTATTGAATTTGGAACTGGATACGTGTATGAGAGCAGGAAAAGAGTGGACTCCGATTCCGGGGATTTTTACGTGGGAAGATCGAAAACGTTATGAGATGGATCAGAAGATTATGCTTCCGAATGGTACTTTTACGAAACAATTCTCTCTGCCGAATTATTTTCGGGGAGAAAACGCATATGTAACGCGAGGCAGGCATATACAGGAGCAGGACATGCTGACAGAAATGGAACAGATTCCGGGTGTGGAGCCGGAATATTATGGAGATGGAAGCGAATGGCTGGCATTTACCAGCAATTTTGACCAGGCGTTGTTACATGCTTGCTGTAAATGGGATAAAGATGCCAGAGAATGGCGTCCACTGACAGAAGATGAGATACATAAGCCGGAAAAAGAAGGCGATGCGGATTATCGTTACGGTGTGATCTATATGGCAAAGGCAGATGATGAGCGTTTTTCAGGAAAAGCAGAATGTTCTCCGGCCTGTCACGTGATGACTCCGGCAGGGATTCTTGCAGAACGCGGTCAGCGGCAGTATACATTTGCGATGAGGATGCAGAAAGAAGATACGTTGCAGGAGGATGCATGTTTCGACCGTCTGATCTTTGAACACACGGAGGATTTTTGTAGAGATGTGTGTGAATTAATGACCGGGTTAAAGAAATTTTAATAAATTTTACAGTTGTGTTTTTATTGCCATTGGGGTATGATATTTTCATGTATGTAGTCACTGATTGCATAAAATAAGCAGTTTTGCAATCTTGTTAAGTGCTGTTCTTTATATATATAACTTTATGTAATAAGATAAAGAATGACTTGTATAGCGGGATAAACAATAGAATGCTTAATACGTTGCAGAAGAGAAAATAAAAGTGAAGAAAACATGGAGATAAGATATGGCAAAAGGCAAGAAAATTTCCAAGAAACAGAGAAGAAAGAGAAAATTAATTCTGTTTATCGTTGAGATTATTATTTTGATTATTGTAGCTGGTGCGTTATATGTTTACAGCAAATTGAACCTTTTTAACAGAAAGGAACTGGATCAGTCCAAAGTTGGAAAAAATGAGGTTTCAAAAGAAACACAGCAGACGTTTGAAGGAAATACGACCATCGCGTTGTTTGGTCTGGATAACCGTGATCAGGGCGTATATGATACCGGTAACAGTGATGTTATTATGGTTATGAACATTAATAATGATACGAAGGAAGTAAGTCTGGTATCTGTATATCGTGATACTTACCTGAATATTGCAGGTGAAGGAGAGGAAGAAAAATTCCGTAAAGCCAATGCGGCATATTCAGCAGGTGGTGCGGAGCAGGCAGTTACTATGCTGAACCGTAATCTGGATCTGGATATTGACAATTACGTGGCATTCGATTTTAAATCTGTTGCGGAAGCAATTGATATTCTTGGTGGTGTAGAGATTGATATTGAAAGTCAGGCGGAGATGGATTATCTGAATGACTACATCTCATACACCAGTGAATATGTTGGTGGAAGCGATGAGATGATCGATCATCTTGGAAAACAGACTCTGAATGGTGTACAGGCAGTATCTTATGCCCGTATCCGTTATACAGCAGGTGGAGATTTCAAACGTGCAGAGCGTCAGCGTCGTGTTTTAAATGAATTGATCAAGAAAGCAAAAGATGCAAGTTTAACGGAACTGAATGAGCTGGTAAGTACAATCTTCCCGGAGGTATCTACCGATCTGACACAGAAAGACATTATCAGTATGATGCCTGTAATGTTGAAATATGATATGGCAAACAGTGGTGGTTTCCCGTATGATAAGACGACAGATACACCAAGTAAAAAGATTGGAAGTATTGTAATCCCATGTGATCTTGAAAGCAATGTTATTCAGTTACATAAGCAGCTTTTTGGAACAGAGGATTATCAGCCGTCTGAGACAGTACAGTCTTACAATGATACGATCATTGATCTGACAGGTAAGACAACGAAAGATTCAGAGACAGATCAGTTCAGTGATCAGGATGATTTCTTTGGAAATGGAACACAGCAGAATAGCAATAATTCAGGAGATGGAGGAGCAGACAGTTCTGCAAGTGATTCACAATGATAAAATTGTATATTTGTCCCGAATGTGGATGGATGCGAACCGTATCCCGGAGGGCAAATGTGGAGTGTTTTAAATGCTCCAATGTTGAAATGGTTCCAGTGAAGCTGGAATATACAAAATATGTGCAGATGTCTGGCGAAGAACGTGAGAATTACGTGGAAAGTTGGATGTACATACATAGTAAAAAGAAGAAATAATGTTATACATGAGTCTGTGGCAGTTGCTACAGGCTCATTTTTTGCCATATATAGCTATAATAAGTTTAGGGAAGAAGTATGTCAGTTTGAAAAATGTGCAGCTTATATAAAATCAGATTATGGGTAAAGGAAAAAGGTCATTAGAATGGATTGGATAAGGAATAAAAGGATAGATTGTTAATAAAATAACATATAGGCAAAATAAAACGACCAATGGGGAACATTGGTCGTTTTAAGGGGAGTATAAATAATTAATAAGGGGTATAATTGAAAAGAATATTGAAGGGAAGATTCTTTTCACATTGAATTATATAGCATTTGTCCAGAAATTGCAAATAATTTAACAAACTTTTTTTGTGAAATTCACGCGAATTTCAGGCAAATTTTTCCATGCATAGAAAAATGGGAACCAGACATACTATACCTGTAAAAATGAAACAGGAGGAATCATAAAATGGCTAAAAATTATATGTCTGAAAATGATTACAAAAATGCAGATTACACAAATGGAAAGAACGCGTCTAATAAAGCACAGGATAAGTCCCAGAACAAATCTCAGAATAAAAACAGTACAAATTCTTCTGAGAACTGTGGCAAAAATGCTTCCAATGCAGATAAGAACTGCCGTTAGTGCAGGGTACAGATGCTGACAACATTTCAAAGAAAAGGAATATGCTATAGTAACCGGGAATGGTGAAATGGCAAAAGAAAAGCGGACTGTAAAACGGTTCGCTTTTCTTATTTTTGCCCGATTATGGGAGTTCACTCTTTTATTGTAGGAATAAATGGATGGATTTTTCTATATAAATATCAGAATGAATTTATTAAGGTTGCTGTGATGCAGCATATTATGGGGGAAAGGTTATGGGATTGTGTCTGATCAGTGCGAAAGAGATTGAGACTTACAGGCGAAGATGGAATGCGTATTTGATTGATTTGCGCGATCCTGAGGATTATCGCCAGTGGCATATTCCGGGAGCGAGAAATGTGCCGGTGGAGGAGCTGGAGGCATTTATGGAACACGCATCAAAGGAGCGGTTGTTGATTTTTTATTGTCAGCATGGAAATGCAAGTGTGCAGGAAGGATGCAGATACGTGAAACGGGGATTTCGAATTTGTTCGGTTGCCGGAGGCATGGATGCGTATCAGTTTTGAAAATATACCAGTAGATCTGATGATTGACAGCATAAATAAGAAAAGATTATAATGATAGGAACTAATAGAAGGAAACAAGTTTTTGAACGCAGGTCGTAAAGTGATTTCGTTCATGAGCAGGTAGCGAGAGCGGATTGAAAATGTCCGCTTTACATAAAAATTTGACAATAACGATAAATAAGAATAACAGGAGAGAAAAGATGGAGTTACAGCAGTTTATTTCTCCTTGTCATTTTGGTATGGAGGCAATTTTAAAGCGTGAGATCTACGATCTGGGCTATGACATTGTCAAAGTGGAAGATGGCAGGGTTACATACGAAGGTGATATGGAGACAATTTGTCGTGCAAATATTCATTTGCGGACAACAGAGCGTGTACTTTTGAAAGTGGGCGAGTTTCATGCGGAGACATTTGACGAATTATTTGAAGCGGTGAAGGCGATTCCATGGGAGAATTATCTGCCGGTAGATGCAAAATTCTGGGTAACCAAGGCATCTTCGGTCAAAAGTAAACTGTTTAGTCCGTCAGATATCCAATCTATTGTAAAAAAAGCGATCGTAGAGCGGTTGAAAACCTATTATGAGGTGAACTGGTTTGAAGAAACTGGTGCTTCCTATCCGCTGCGTGTATTTTTGAATAAAGATGAAGTGACCATTGGCATTGATACATCGGGAGAATCCCTTCATAAGCGTGGTTATCGTGTGCTGAGCAGTAAGGCACCGATCACAGAGACACTGGCAGCGGCTATGATCCTTTTAACGCCATGGAAAGCAGATCGTATTCTGGTAGATCCGTTTTGTGGAAGTGGAACGATTCCAATTGAGGCAGCTATGATCGCAGCGAATATTGCACCGGGAATGAACCGCACGTTTACGGCACAGACCTGGACAAACCTGATTCCAAAGGAATTGTGGGATGACTGTTTTGAGGAAGCAAAAGAAATGGTCAACACAGATATCGAGACAAATATTCAGGGCTATGATATTGATGGTGAGATTATCCGGGCAGCCAGAGATAATGCAAAACGTGCTGGAGTGGATCACCTGATCCATTTTCAGCAGAGACCGGTCAGCGAATTAAAGAACCCGAAAAAATATGGCTTTGTTATTACAAATCCACCATACGGAGAACGTCTGGAAGAGAAGGCAGCGCTGCCAAAACTGTATCATGAAATCGGAGAGGCATTTGCAGGACTTGACTGCTGGTCAGAGTATCTGATCACTTCCTATGAGGATACAGAACGCAGCATTGGAAAGAAAGCAGACAAAAAACGTAAAATTTATAACGGTATGCTGCGGACAAATCTGTATCAGTATATCGGACCGAAGCCGCCAAGAAGAAAAAAGACAGAGGCATAGAAAAGCAACCATTTTGCATGCAGGGAAACGTAAAATCACAGAAAAGAGGGACAGGCAGTATGAAGCAGAGAATTATTTTTGCAACTGGCAATAAAAATAAAATGAGAGAGATTCACGAGATTCTGGGAGACCTTGGCTGGGAGATCCTTTCCATGAAGGAAGCCGGAATTGACGTGGATATTGTCGAGGATGGAACAACATTTGAAGAAAATGCATTGATCAAGGCAAAAGCAGTTGCCGCACATTGTAATGACATTGTACTGGCAGATGATTCCGGACTGGAGATAGATTATCTGAATAAGGAGCCAGGCATTTATTCTGCACGCTATGCGGGAGAAGATACTTCCTATGATATTAAAAATCAGATGCTGCTGGATCGACTGCAGGGCGTGCCGAAGGAGAAACGTACGGCACGATTTGTGTGTGCGATCGCGGCGGTAGTTCCGGGGCAGGAGCCGATCGTGGTGCGTGGAACCATTGAAGGTTATATTGGTGATAAACCGGCAGGAGAAAATGGATTTGGTTATGATCCGATTTTCTATGTACCGGATTTGGATTGTTCTACGGCAGAGTTGTCTCCGGAGGATAAAAATGCAAGAAGCCATCGTGGAAACGCATTGCGGGCGATGCGGGAAGAATTAAAAAACTATATCAAATAAGTGATGAATTTTATCTCAGTCGAGAAGACTCCCACTTCTGCAAGTGGTGAGTAATAACAAGTCTTTCTCAGTGGGAGTACAATCTCCGACTGAGATAAACGCTCAGCGAGGGCGCACATTGTCTGGGAGACAATGGTTTTGCGCCGACCGGAACGGAGTGTAGAGTGCAGTGATTCTGAGAAGAATATGTCAGCCTTCGCTGACCAGAATCACGCACCAAGTCTCACGTGCGTTCGACTTGAACTGATAGATTGGCATATAAAATCTGAATGTAATGATAATTTTGTGAAAAGGGAGGGATGGAAAAGATGAAAGTTTTGATCGTGAGTGATACGCATGGAAGACATGCAGGAATTGAGGAAGCTATTGAGCGGGAATATCCATTTCAGAAGCTGATCCATCTTGGGGATGCGGAAGGATACGAAGAATATATTGCAGAACTGGCTGAATGTCCGATTGAAATCGTTGCGGGAAACAATGATTTCTTTTCTGACCTTCCAGATGAGAAAATTATCTTCATCGAGGATTTTTGCGCTCTGATCACACATGGACATGCCTATGGGGTGTCTATGGGCTACCAGAATATCAGAAATGAGGGCAGAGTGCGTGGCGTGGATGCAGTCATGTTTGGTCATACACATCGACCGTTATTGGAAGAAGATGATGATCTGATTCTGCTGAATCCGGGAAGTCTATCCTATCCACGTCAGAGAGGACGTCAGCGTTCTTATATTGTGATGGAAAAAGAGCGTGGGAAAAAGCCGACATTTGAAATTCGTTATCTGGATGATTAAGAAATCGTATCTTGTTTTTTCTATTTATGGAAGAAAAGATAGGAAAAACTAACTTGAATTTTTAAAAAAAATTTTTGAAAATATCTGGATATTCCAATGTATGAAATGCCTGCGAAGCCGCAAAAATAAAGGGTTTGCGGGCATTAGAAAAGTTTTTGAAAAAAGTTTTAAAAAGTTGTTGACAAAATGCGTGGATTGCCATATAATAATTCTTGCGTCGCGGGTAAGACAACAGCGATGCGACAGAAAAATACGGGGTGTGGCTCAGCTTGGCTAGAGCGCCTGGTTTGGGACCAGGAGGTCGCAGGTTCGAATCCTGTCACCCCGATTATATGCGGGTGTAGTTCAATGGTAGAACACCAGCCTTCCAAGCTGGATACGTGGGTTCGATTCCCATCACCCGCTTTGTTATGAAAGGTTCTCATAACAGTTGTGTGTTCGTAGCTCAGCTGGATAGAGCAACGGCCTTCTAAGCCGTGGGTCGGGGGTTCGAATCCCTTCGAGCACATTGTCAGGAGTTTCGCCTGATACCCAAAGAAATTTGGACATGGTGGGTATAGCGCAGTTGGTTAGCGCGCCAGATTGTGGCTCTGGAGGCCAAGGGTTCGAATCCCTTTATCCACCTTAAATCACTCCTGCTTGGTTGTAAATAATGGGCTATCGCCAAGCGGTAAGGCACAGCACTTTGACTGCTGCATTCGCTGGTTCGAATCCAGCTAGCCCAGCTCAATAATTTCATATGGGTGTGTAGCTCAGTTGGTAGAGCACTTGACTTTTAATCAAGTTGTCC
>NZ_QULX01000023.1:0-41098 GCF_003481835.1 Roseburia sp. OM02-15 | reverse complement strand
CTTGAAAGTGTAATATTTATAGGGATAATCAAAAATCAGATATAAAGTTTATATACAAAGTAACAGCAAATAGTATAACTGTTAAAAAAGTTTGGGAGGGTGATGGCCCTAAGAGTGACATCGAGGTTAGTCTGTATCAGAGTGTTAATGGTGGAGACGCTAAAGTATATGAAACAGTAACGTTAAATAAAGATAATGGTTGGAAATATACTTGGGAGAACCTTCCTCAGTACGAAGGAAGCGCATCAGACCAGAAAACATATTCTTATGCAGTACGTGAAGAAAATATTCCAAACAATTATCAGAGCAGTATTAGTTACGAATATGGTAATGATTCAATAATTGCAACAATTACGAATACTTATGATCCGAATTGTAAAGATGAAAATTACTATATTGCCAATGTACTTCAGACCGAAAAATTACATATCAACAAGATATGGAATGATAACGGTAATATAGCAGGTCTTCGTCCAAATAACTTAAAAGTAACTGTAAATAACAAGGAATATAAATTAAGTGGAGATTCAGATTTTTGGACAAGGGATGTTACCATTCTGAAAAAGAAGAATGCATCTTATGTTACAAGTGAAGAATTAGAAAATGACAATTATATTCTGGTTAACAATGCTGCTGAGATTGAACCGACAGCTGATGGTGTAAATATTACTTTTAAAAACCAGTTGAATACAAAAGACATAACCGTTAAGAAAAATTGGAATGATGGAAATGCAGAAAATCGTCCAACTTCTGTAAAAATTCGATTAGAGTATCGTAATAAAGGATCTAACAATAGTTGGAATGAATATGGTACATATACAATTACGGAAGAAGATAATAATGGAACAAATGCATGGACAAAAGTAATTCATAACTTGCCAACAGCGTATGAGTATCAGGTAGTCGAACTTAATAGTAATGATGAAGTCGCTACAGCGGAAAATAATGGTAATTATGTACCGTCGATAACTAAGAGTGGAGATACTTATACAATTACAAATACGTTAAAGTGGTTTGCAGTAAAGAAAAGCATTGGTTGGGATGGAGACACTTCAAAGAGCGTTGGCTTAAGCGGTGCTGAATTTGAACTGAAACAAAACGACACAACAATTGCAACTGGTACATCAGGAGATAATGGAGCAATTACATGGGTGACAGCTGACGGTCAGAACGTAGATCTGAATAGCCTTAATGGAACTTATGTTATCCATGAGACAAAAGCACCAGAAGGATATATGAAGAGTGACACAGACTGGACAGTAGAATTTGATAACGGTCTTTTAACTAAACTGGATGGTGCAGCTGTTACGGGAGATGGAAATACAGGCGTAGAGATCACACTTACAAACAAAAAATTATACAATCTTCCACATACCGGCGGACTTGGTATTTACCTGTTCACGATTGGCGGAATGCTTCTTATGGGAGCAGCCGCATGGATCTTATACAAAAACAAATGCAGGGAGGTGCTGAAAAGATAAAAACAACTGATTTAGCTTTTCAGCGGCCTACCGCCGCTACAACAACCAATTAATTTAACTATCTTCCCGAAACGGGACAAGATAAACGGGCAATGGCCTAAAAGAAAAGGAGACGACGAGATGAAAAAGATGAAAAAATTCTTCGCAGTGATTTTATCACTGGCAATGGTACTTGGAATGAGTATCACAGCATTTGCAACGGAAGCTGGAACAGCTACTCAGGCAGCTACAGGTAAGATTACAGTGGAAGGTCTGACAAAGGAAAAAACAACTGTAAAAATTTACAAAGTGGTTTCATGGAATGAAGCTGAGAGTAAATGGGAAGCAAAAGCATGGGCAAAAGATTATGTTGATCTTACAAAGAATCCGGTAACGATTGACTGGGATAATTTGAAAGATGTTGCTACAGATGCTGATTTATATCAGCCAGCTAAAACCGTTTCTAACGGAACAGCAGAATTTAATAACCTGGAAATTGGCGCATATCTTATTACTGCAAACGGTCTTACCACTGAGTACAACGTAATGGGTGATTTTACATATGATTATGACAGCGATAATTTAATGGTACCTGCTCAGAAAACAATCAGTGCAAAAGCATCTAACTATACTGTAGTTAAAACATTTAAAAATGGTGATCCTGATAAAGGTTATCCTGATAAATTCGTAAAACTTGGTGACAGCATTCCGTTTGTAATTACAACAACTTTCCCAAGTTATGAAGATGGAACAAAAGACAGAACATTTACAATCACAGATACACCAACCGGAATGAAAATCACAGATATTAAAGTTAAAGTTGGAAATGATGAACTTCGCGCGAATACAGATTATACTTTAGATAAGAAATTACCATCAACAGAAGCTGTAACAGTAAATTTTGCATCTGCATATATTGGAACTGACAATACACATGCAGGAAAAACTGTAACAGTAGAAGTAACAGCAACCGTAACTGAGACAGGAAAATATTCCAACGAAGCAAAAACAAATAAAGCATCTGCTCCATCTAAAGTAGAAGGTGAGACAGGATCTATCACAATCAACAAGGTTGATAAAGACGATAATGTTCTGAAAGGTGCAGAATTTAGTGTTGCTCTTGATGAAACAAAACTTGAGTTCGTTAAGGTAGATACAGGTGTTTACAGATTAGCAACAGCAGATGATGCTGAGAATACAAAAGTAACAAATGTAGTAGCTACAAACGGATCTGTAGTAGTAAAAGGTCTTGACGAAGGAACATACAAAATCGTTGAGGAAAAAGCACCGAAGGGTTATTCTGTTGTAGATGTACCTAATCAGACTATTTCCGCAGGACAGAATGCGAATATTACTGTTAAAGTAACTGATACAAAACTTTCTGCACTTCCGCATACCGGTGGTATCGGTACTACAATCTTCACAATCGCAGGTTGTGCAATCATGGTAGCAGCAGCTTTCTTCTTCTTCACAAGCCGCAAGAAAGCAAACAAATAATGAATGATAGTGAATGTCAGTAAATGAGATTTACTGAAGAAACAACAGAATCCGGGGCGATGGCCGCCCCGGATTCATACAAAAAGAGTAATTTACAACAACAAGGAGAGCCCGGATGAAAAAGAAAAGCAGTAAAATAGTGATCATTCTTATATTTTTAGCCGGTTTGTCCTTATTGCTGTATCCTTTCGTTTCAAATCAATGGAACAATCACAGACAAAAGCAGCTGATTGGCAATTACGAAAGTGTTATTTCTGATAAGGAAGCGGCAGGGAACATTGATTACGCAGCAGAGATGAAAAAAGCAGAAGCCTATAACGATGCATTGCTTCCGAGTATTTTGCCAGACTCATTTGCCGTGGCAGATGCAAGTACAGAGACAGACAGCAGTTATGAAGACAGTCTGAATATTGCCGGAGACGGGATGATGGGAATTGTAGAAATTCCAAAGATTGCGATCAAGCTTCCGATTTATCATGGAACAGGTGATGAAGTATTACAGAAAGCGGCAGGGCATCTAGAAGGAAGTTCTCTCCCAATCGGTGGCGAGAGCACACATGCAGTTATTTCCGCGCACCGCGGATTGCCGAGCGCATCACTTTTTACCGATCTGGATCAGCTGGAGATCGGAGATCATTTTCTGATCCATGTGCTGGACGAAACCCTTTGTTACGAAGTAGATCAGATCCTGGTAGTAGATCCGGAAGATACATCTGCATTGGCAGTAGAGGATGGCGAAGATCTGGTGACGTTGCTGACTTGTACACCATACGGTGTCAATACGCAGA
Organism: Roseburia sp. OM02-15; assembly: GCF_003481835.1. NCBI lineage: Bacteria > Bacillati > Bacillota > Clostridia > Lachnospirales > Lachnospiraceae > Roseburia > Roseburia sp. OM02-15. The sequence goes on along the minus strand of NZ_QULX01000023.1, from coordinate 37,353 downwards.
GATTGATGGTTCGGGGACACAGAGTTCCTTACGAAGAGCAGGCAGTGGCAGATGAGCAGACACCACTCAGTGGCCTTAGCTTACATACGAATTATTTACTTTGGGTAGTGGTAGGAATTGTCATTACCGGAGTATTTATCCTTATATTATTTATCAGAGAGAAAAAACTGCAGAAGAAAGCAGCAAAACAAAAGGAATCTGAAGAATGAGTGAAAAAGAACTGGAAAAAAAGCCTGTAAAGAAAAAAGGCAGATTAGCTCCGATTCTTTTCGGACTGCTGTTTCTGGTTGGATTCGGAATCCTGGCTTATCCAACGATTTCGAATCAGTGGAATACTTACCGGCAAAGCCAGCTGATCAGTAATTATGAGAGCAGCGTAAACAACATGACGCCGGAAGATTATACCGATGAATGGCAGAAAGCAGAAGATTTTAATGCAAATATCACACAGAATAATCTGTATGGAGATGTGTTTGGGGAAGATGACGGAGATCTGAAAAGTACCGATTACTGGAAAGTGTTAAATGTCGGGGATGACGGAGTCATGGGGTATCTGTCCATTCCGAAGATCAATATCAAACTTGCAATTTATCATGGAACCGGTGATGACGTGCTCCAGACAGGAGTCGGACATCTGAATGGAACAAAACTTCCAATCGGTGGTGAGAGCAATCATACCGTACTGGCAGCACACAGAGGATTGCCGAGTGCAAAGCTTTTTACCGATATTGACCAGATGGAAATCGGAGATAAATTTTACATCCATGTGTTAGATCAGGTATTAGCTTATCAGGTAGATCAGATTTTACCGATGGTAGACAAGGATGATCACGAGACATTGGATGATGCAATGAAGATAGAAGACGGTAAGGATCAGGTAACTTTATTTACCTGCACACCATATGGTGTTAATTCCCACCGTTTACTTGTAAGAGGAACCCGCGTAGCGTATAATGGAGAAGAGGAAGCAACCGGATCGGTGGCAGACAGCATGTTACATTCCATCCAGAATTACTACATGTTGTATCTGATCCTTGGAATCGCAGTTACGGTTCTGCTGATTCTCATTATGAAAGTTGTATCAGGAAGAAAACAGCGTAAGAAATAAAGCACAGACTTTAAAGGAGGATACGAGGCGATGATGAAAAGAAAAGTAAAAGCAGGAAGTGCCATTTTCCTGGCTCTGGCAGTGGCATTCTCCGTATTTGTTCTGCCTGGCGTATGGGCGGCAGATGCGATACAGGTTGACAGAAATGACTGCTCCGTGGAATTTTCCGTTGGAAGTGATTATAAAGAGCTGTTGACATCAGACGTGACAATTGATTTATACAAAGTTGCTTCTGTGGATAAATCAGGAACTTATACCGCTGAGCCGGATTTCGAAGGGCTGGATGTCAGTGCACTGGATATCGATGATCAGGCAGGTTCCGCAGCAAAATGGTCAGAGAGAGCAGCAAGCGCAGCACAGAAGGTGACAGAGAAGAATCTGAATGCAACTGATACCGTTACAACTACAAACGGAATGACAAAATCCGAGGGACTTGAGACAGGACTTTACCTGATTCAGCCGGAAGAAGTTGTAACAGATAATTATACGTATACATTTGCACCGTCACTGGTAGCTTTGCCGAATAACTATTATGGAAACGGCGGCAGTGATACATGGGTTTACAACCTGACCGGAGAAAATGGTATTACCTTAAAACCGGAACAGCATGCAAGATATGGTAAGCTGGTGATCAACAAAACACTGTTACATCAGAATGTGACATCCAGTGACAAAGCAACATTCGTTTTCCAGATTGATATTGAAAATCCGGATGGAACGAAAGAATCAAAAGTAGAGGCATTAGATTTTAAAACCGCAGGATCTGATTCCATTACGATCGAGCATCTGCGGGCAGGCGCAGACGTAACGGTGACAGAGGTTTACAGCGGAGCATCTTACAGTCTGGTATCCGATAATGCTGTTAAGGCAAAGATTACCGCAAACGATGAGTACAGCAGCGCAGATGCACCGACAGCAGAAGTTTCTTTCAAAAATGATACCGATGGTCGTCCAAACGGCGGATACGGCATAGTTAATAACTTCAAATTAAATAAAAATGGTCTGTATGACCATATAAAACCGGCACAGTAAAGGAGGGAAGCCAAATGAGAAAGCTACATAAAAAACCATTGGTTCTGGCAGCTGCGGCGATCGCGTTAACCGGCTCCCTGACCGTGGGAAGTGCGGTGGCATATTTTACCACATATGCAACTGCACAGGGCGGTGTCACCATGAATATGGGATTTACAGAGACAAAACCACATGAGGAAGTTGACGAAAACGGAAAACATGTCACGATTTCCAATGTTGGCGATTATGATTGTTTTGTCAGAGTCAGAGCATTTGCTCCGGTGGAATTAAGCTACAATGTACCGGACGGTGGATGGACAGACGGCGGTGACGGATACTGGTATTACAATGATGTTCTTCAGGCAGGACAGACCACGGAGAAGGAATTGAATATTACTTATAAATTCCCGTCCGGGGATCAGAAACCGGAGGAGTTTAACGTAGTAGTTATTCAGGAATGTACATCGATTCTTTATGATGAAGATGGAAACGCATACGCTGACTGGGACAACGTTGTGACAGACAGCAGCAATACACAGGAGTAGGAGGTAAATGAGGATGAAGAAGAAAAAGAAATCATTTCCGAAAGTAACAGTCCTGCTTCTGGCGGCAGCCGCAGTGCTTCTGGTTGGGAGCGGTGTGGGAAGTGCGAGAGCAGCACTGACCTATTACAGTGAGAACTATTCCGTACAGATGAATATGCAGAGTATCGGCGTATCTCTGACAGAGAACGGAGATGTTGTCAGCAGCAGAGATTATGCAGAGCCAGATAAATGGGAAGGTTCCACAGAAGGTACTTTATTAAGCAAGATGCTTGGTGAAAATGAAAAATTCACACCGGGCAAGAAATATGAGGAAGCTATCGGCGTAACAAACAGCGGAAATATCGACACATTTGTACGTGTGATCATTACAAAAAGCTGGCAGGATGCTGATGGAAACAAAAATACAACACTTTCTCCGGATTTGATCGAATTAAATTATCTGACCGATAACGGATGGGCAATCGCAGAAGATCAGTCTACACCGGAGCGGACAGTTCTGTATTACACAAAAGCAGTAGGTGTCGGAGAATCCACACCGGCATTGTCTGATACACTTCGCATCAATCAGAGTATTGCTTCTGAAGTGACAAAGACAGTGAAAGATAACACAATTACTTATAGTTACCAATATGACGGTTATACATTCCATGTGGATGCGGAAGTTGATGCAGTTCAGACACATAACGCAAAAGATGCGATCAAGAGTGCCTGGGGTGTGGATGTGAACGTGTCAGAGGATGAGACCGAGATCAGTCTGCAGTAAGGAGGTACAGAAGAATGAAAAAGAAAATTTTGTGCCTGGTGCTGACACTTGTTATGACAGTAGGGGCAGCGACAACTGCATTTGCAAAAGATTATCAGGGTGCTGACGGATGGAATGTAACCTTTGACGGCAGCAAGATGAACAGTAATTTTCAGGATTCCGATGTGACCGACGAGATGGCAAACATCCAGCCGGGTGACAGTATCGAACTGAAAGTACAGGTAACCAATTCTGACAGTGGCAAGACAGACTGGTATATGACCAATGAAGTCATTCAGACACTGGAAGATGCACAGGCGACAGCAGAAGGCGGCGGATATACTTACCGTCTGACTTATGTGGGAGCCGACAATACAGAAAACGTATTATACGACAGTACAACCGTTGGTGGTGAGGGCGCTTCCAAAGCCGGGGAAGGTCTCAAACAGGTGGATAATTCCACACAGGAATACTTCTATCTTGGCAGACTTGCATCCGGCGAAAGCGGAATAGTACATCTGACCGTTGGTGTTGATGGCGAGACACAGGGTAACGGCTATCAGCTGACACTGGCAAAACTCCGTATGAATTTTGCAACGGAAAAGGTGACAGAAGGAACAACCACTACCAAAGAAAACAAAGTAGAGAAGAAAGTTCCGGGCAAAAACAATGTCGTAACAACAACCAAACGGGTAAAAACAGGTGACACCAATCTGATCCTCAGATATTGTGCACTGGCTCTGGTTTGCGGAATTGTCTGCCTGATTCTTGCAATCTTCTCCATGAACAAAAAGAAGAAAGAAGCAAAGGCATACAGAAAGAAAGGAGAGAAATAATATGTTCAAATGGAAAAAAATGTTAATCTCTCTCCTGAGTGTATCTGTGATCGCGGCAGCGCCGGCAACAACCGCGCTGGCAACGCAGCCGGGAAATGCATATACTTACAAAGTAACCTTATCCGCAGGAAATAAGGGCAGCATCAGCGGTCAGGAGAAGATCGAAGTGCAGGATCTGAATGCAGGCGATGATGTTTCTTTTGATCTGAGCCAGATTCAGGTGACAGATGAGAAATATTATGTAAAAGGTATCCGTCTCAGCGGTCGTGACAATGCAGAAGCTCTGGCAGCACCGGCATTTAACGTGGACGGTGATGCAGATTATGTCGTAGCATACGGCATCAAAGGCAATCAGGTAGCCTATACGGTTCAGTATCAGGATGAAGATGGCAACACACTGGCAGAAAGCCAGACCTTTTATGGAAATGTCGGTGACAAACCAGTCGTTGCTTACCGTTATATTGAAAATTTTATTCCGCAGGCACTGGCACTGACCAAAACCCTGAGTGAAAATGAAGCAGACAATGTGTTTACCTTTACTTACGCACCGGGTGAGACCAATCGGGTGGTAGAGACAACCACAACGATTACAACCGTTGTACCGGGAAATACTGTTTACAATACAGTGACGGTTCCGGCAGGTACCGTAGCAGGTGGAACAACGACCGGTGGCACCAATGCGGCAGGTGGAAATGCAAATGGAACAACGACCGGTGGCACCAACGTGACAGGTGGAAATGCAAATGAAACAACGACACCGGGCGGAACTACAGATGCCAATGGCGGACAGGATGCAGATCAGGATAATACTGTAGAGAATACGGACGAGCAGACACCGCAGGGACTGGTAGACCTGGATGATGAAGATACACCTACCGGAAATATCGATGCAGGAAAGTCGGAATCTGTGAAAACAATGAATTTCAGTATTGCGATCATTGTGGCAGCTGCAGTAGCAATTGTGGCTCTTTTAGTAGCACTGAGACGTCGCAGCAAAGAAACAAAATAAAAAATATGTGAATCATGATTGATGGCATAGAATGAGGCTCCCCAGAGTGAAAACTCTGGGGAGTTTTTGGGTAGAATTTGAAGTAGTAAATATGATGGAAATCAGTTATAATAAATGCAGAAAAATAAAAAGTGCGAATAATCTAAAATCAGAGGAGAATGAAGGGTGAGTAAAGAAACACGAAAGAAAAAAAATCCAATTGCGACATTATGCAGCGTAATAGGAACGGTTTTGCTAATAATAGTAGTCGCAGCATGCATTCCGTTGACACTTCCCAAAGCCATGGGCTATCAGCTCTATACGGTAGTCAGTGGCAGTATGGAACCGGCAATTCCGGTAGGAAGCCTGGTATATATCAAATATGTGGAACCAAAGGAAATCGCTGAAGGAGATGTGATCGCATTTTACGGATCGGATGCAGATGGTTCGATCATCACACATCGTGTAGTATCAAACAGTTCTGCCATGGGTGAATTTATCACAAAAGGCGATGCTAACGAAGAAAATGATATGAATCCCGTGACGTATAATCAGTATATGGGCAAGATGGTGCGTTCCATTCCAAAAATCGGAGGTATTGTGCAGACAATCACCGGCGGTTCCGGGAAAGCTGCTGTGGGATGTGTGATCGGCTTGGCAATCGTATTGGAAATCATTGCAGCAGTGCTGAACCGGCGGCTGGAAGACGATGAGGAAGAATAACAAAGTCAAAAGCTGATAAAAGCAGACACAACTTAGAGAAAATGCTTTGTATGAAAAAAGAAGCAAAAAGAATAGTTATATTAGATTGACATTAATTTGTCAATGTGATATAAATAAATCATACATGGTGTGTTACTGATTACGCAGGCATTAACCGTGCATAGATATTTTTTGATATTTATGTAGGGTTAGTGCCTTTTTTTGTTGCCCGGGAAAATAGAGACGAAAGAAGAAAACTGCCAGCTATGTGAATTCAAAAAATGGGTACACTATAACAAATAATGCCTATCTCAGTCGAGAAGAATATTGGAGAAAGAGTGAGGAGAACTATGAAAGACAAAATTTTTGGAATTTTGCAGAGGGTTGGACGATCCTTCATGCTGCCGATCGCAATTTTGCCGGTAGCCGGTCTGCTGCTTGGAATCGGTGGATCTTTTACAAATGAAACGATGCTGGAAACTTACGGTTTGCTTGGTGTTATGGGACCGGGAACCGTACTGAATCAGATTTTGCAGGTTATGAATGCCGCAGGTAACATTATTTTTACGAATCTGCCGATCATATTTGCCATGGGTGTAGCCATTGGTATGGCAAAGAAGGAAAAAGAAGTAGCTGCACTGGCAGCGGTTATCGCATTTTTTATCATGCATGCCTCTATCGGAGCACTGATCAACATCAAGGGCGGCGCTGAGACAATGCTGTCCGGTTCTGTAACCGATGTATGTGGTATCACATCCTTACAGATGGGTGTATTTGGCGGTATCATCGTTGGACTTGGCGTTGCTGCTTTGCACAACCGTTTTTACAAAATTGAGCTTCCGCAGGTGTTATCTTTCTTTGGCGGAACCCGTTTTGTACCGATCATTTCCGGTATCGTATTTGTTGGCGTCGGAATCCTGATGTTCTTTGTATGGCCGCTGATCCAGTCCGGTATTTACGCACTTGGTGATCTGGTACTGAGATCCGGTTACGCAGGTACATGGGTATATGGTTTCCTTGAGCGTTTACTGCTTCCGTTTGGTCTGCATCACGTATTTTACCTGCCATTCTGGCAGACAGGCGTGGGCGGAACACTGGAAGTTGGTGGAAAACTCATCGAAGGCGCACAGAACATTTTCTTTGCACAGTTATCCGATCCGACCGTGGATCACTTTGCAGTATCTGCAACCAGATTTATGTCCGGTAAATTCCCACTTATGATCTTTGGTCTGCCGGGAGCAGCACTTGCAATGTACCGCACTGCAAAACCGGAAAAAAGAAAAGCGGTCGGTGGTCTGTTACTTTCCGCAGCACTGACTTCCATGCTGACAGGTATCACAGAGCCGTTAGAGTTTACATTCCTGTTTGTAGCTCCGCTGCTGTATGGTATTCACTGTGTATTTGCAGGTCTGGCATACATGCTGATGCATATTTGTAACGTTGGTGTCGGAATGACATTCTCCGGTGGATTTATTGATCTGTTCCTGTTTGGTATCTTACAGGGTAACAAGAAAACAAGCTGGGTATGGGTAGTGATCATCGGTGTGATCTACTTCGTTGTATACTACTTCCTGTTCAGCTTCCTGATCGAAAAATTAAACCTGAAAACACCTGGTCGTGACGATACAGAAGAAGTAAAACTGTATACAAGAGCAGATGTCAATGCAAGAAAAGAAGGCGAAAACGGTGCAGCAGGGGATGATTCTGTTTCTGAAGGAATCCTGCAGGGACTTGGCGGAAAGAAAAATATTTCTGACGTAGACTGCTGTGCAACCAGACTTCGTTGTACCGTATTCAAACCGGAGTTAGTAAACGATGCGATCCTGAAAGCAACCGGAGCATCCGGCGTGGTTCACAAAGGAAACGGTGTTCAGATCATTTACGGACCGAAAGTAACCGTAATCAAATCAAATTTTGAAGATTATCTGGAAAAAGCTCCGAATGAGGAGATTAACACAAATGAGACAGCTTCTGATTCCGCAGATGCAGCTCAGACAGAGAATGCAGCAGAGGCACAGGAGTCAAAAGAAGTTGTAAAAGAAACCATTATCGTATCCAGCCCGATCACAGGTATCGCAGCAGATTTGGCAACTGCACCGGATGATGCTTTTGCTGGAAGAATGATGGGTGACGGAGCCGTGGTTACTCCGACTGCAGCAACCATCGTGGCACCGGAAGACGGACAGGTCATCTTCGTATTTGATACAAAACATGCCATCGGATTTTTGACAGACAGCGGTTTATCCATGCTGCTTCACATCGGTATTGATACTGTAAATCTGGAAGGCAAAGGTTTCACCTGTTTTGTAGAAAACGGACAGAGCGTGAAAAAGGGTGACAAGATGCTGGAAATCGACATTGAGTATCTGACCGCAAATGCACCGTCCTTATGCTCTCCGATTCTGTGTACAGAATTAGAGGATAACCAGAAAGTCAGACTGCTGGCAGAGGGCGAAGTAAAAGCTGGCGAGCCGTTATTTGCAGTAGACGTATACGAAGAAGCGTAAAGAAAATAAATGCAGCTCAGGGATTGGAAAAAGAAACCTGAGCTGTCAGATAAAAAGAAGATTGAAACAACAAAGTAAGAAACGAATGATCATAAGGAGAAGGAGAGCAGTATGGCGCAGGAATACAAAGGAAAATCCGTATATAAAGGAATTGTCTTAGGACCGATCGCAGTATTTAAGAAAAATGATGTACAGGTAAAACGGGAAAAAATCACAGATGCGGAGAGCGAGATCGCCCGTATGCAGGAAGCAGTATCTGCTTCTCAGGAGCAGCTTCAGAAACTGTATGACAAGGCAGTGAAAGAAGTTGGAGAAGCCAGTGCAGCGATTTTTGAAGTACATCAGATGATGCTGGAGGATGAAGATTATCAGGATGCGATCTGCAATATGATCCGCAATGAGATGGTAAATGCAGAATATGCAGTTGCTGTTACCGGAGATAATTTTGCAGAAATGTTTGCAAGCATGGATGATGATTATATGCAGGCACGTTCTGCCGATGTCAGAGACATTTCCAACCGCCTGGTGCAGAACTTATCCGGAAATGCACCGGTGGATATGAACGACATGGAGCCGTCCATTATTGTAGCAGATGATCTGTCCCCAAGTGAGACGGTTCAGATGGATAAAGACAAGATTCTTGGTTTTGTAACTGTACACGGATCTACAAACTCACATACTGCAATCCTTGCCCGGATGATGAATATTCCGGCGCTGATCGGTGTGCCGATGGATCTGGATGCAATGAAGAATGGTATGCAGGCAGTGGTCGATGGATTTGAGGGGATGTTTATTGTGGAGCCGTCAGAGAAAGTATGCGAGCAGACAAAAGCACGCATGGCAGAAGAAGCGGAAAAACAGCAGCTTCTGCAGCAGATGAAAGGACAGGAAACTGTTACAAAAGATGGAAAACACGTCCATCTGTATGCAAATATCGGAAGTGTTTCCGATATCGCGAGTGTGCTGGATAATGATGCAGAAGGTGTCGGTCTGTTCCGAAGCGAATTTCTGTATCTTGGAAAAACAGATTTTCCGACAGAGGAAGAACAGTTTGCAGCTTACAAACAGGCGTTACAGCTGATGGCAGGCAAAAAAGTGATCATCCGTACCCTTGACATTGGTGCGGACAAACAGGTAGATTATTTTAACCTTGGTGAAGAAGAAAATCCGGCAATGGGCTACCGTGCGATCCGTATTTGTCTGAAGCAGCCAGAGATTTTCAAAACACAGCTTCGCGCATTGCTTCGTGCCGCTGTATACGGAAATCTGTCTGTGATGTATCCAATGATCACATCCACCGAAGAAGTGGAGCAGATTTTTGCTGTTGTAGAGGAAGTGCGGGCAGAATTAGAAGCAGCGGAGATCCCTTATAAAATGCCGGAACAGGGTGTGATGATCGAGACACCGGCAGCAGTTATGATCAGTGATGAACTGGCGCAGATGGTTGATTTCTTCAGTATCGGAACCAATGATCTGACACAGTATACGCTGGCAATCGACCGTCAGAATGCAAAACTGGATGATTTTTACAATGCACATCACAAAGCGATTTTACGCATGATTCGTATGGTTGTGGAAAACGCACACAAATACGGAAAATGGGCAGGCATCTGTGGCGAGCTTGGCGCAGATCTGGAACTGACCGATGCATTTATGGAAATGGGTGTGGATGAGCTTTCTGTGGCACCGTCCATGGTTTTGAAAGTTCGCAAAAATATCCGTGAATATGCAGAAATATAAATATTGACGAAAGAAATGCGGGCAGCAGCAGGTTCGGAGAGGATTTGTTGCTGTCCGTTTTGTCAATATAATTGTAAATATGGTACTGTAAAAATGAAGCGTGCTTGTATAGAACGTTGATTCATAACAATATTTTACAGCATAAGATTGCTTTTTATTGCTTTTTTAGAGGGTGAATTCTGTTTTGTGGGTTTGAAAATATGGGGTTCTATGCTAGAATAATACTATTACAAACTATTTTGTGGGAGAAGGAAGTAAAAACATGTATCGCATATGTAAGGTATTGAATCATAATGGGGTAATTGCCCTTGATATGAATGACAGTAAAGAATATGTGCTTTTAGGAAAAGGTGTCGGATTTGGGAAAAAGCCCGGTGAGCGTTTTGAACAGCCGGTGGATTGTACCGTATATTCCCTGCAGGAGACTTCTTCAAGGGGAGATGCTGCTGATCTGATCAAGACGATCCAGCCGGAATATTTTCAGATGACAAACCGGATTCTAAACGAGGCAGAGCGTCATTTTGGAAAAATTGACCGCAGCATTCTGTTTCCGATGGCAGACCATATCGCGTTTGCGGTACAGCGTTTGCAAAAAGGAGAGCAGATCTCCAATCCTTTGACGGAAGATATCAAAACATTGTTTCATTCGGAATTTAAAGTGGCGTCTCTCATACGACCGATTCTGAAAGAAGAGAAACAGATTGATATTGATGATGACGAGATTGGTTATGTGGCATTACACATTCATTCTGCACTGGAAAAAGAATCTGTTTCGGTGTCCATGCAGATGGCGCGGGCGGTGCGCGATTGTGTATCCATGATCGAGGAACAGCGCGGTATTCATATCAATGTGATGTCTTTAAGCTATAACCGTCTGATGAATCATGTGAAATATATGGTTGCCCGTGTGTTAAAAGGGGAGTCTCTGAAAGTCAATATGAATGATTATGTACAGCATAATTTTCCAGAGTCATATGAGCTGGCAACGACTGTCTGTGATCATCTGAGCCATGCGCTTCGTAAACCTCTGGAAGAACTGGAGATCGGATATCTGGCAATGCATATTGAGCGAGTAAGTCAGGATGATGAATAGTGTTCGCTTGTAAAAATGATCGAAAATATGTGATTTTTGGAAAAGCGGACAAATATAGGAAAAACATGTTGGAAAACGGACGAATACAAAAATGCGGGTTGATGTAAGTGCATCGTCCCGCATTTTTTGCAATATACCAGTTCGATTTATCTCAGTCGAGAAGACTCCCACTTCTGCAAGTGGTGAGTAATAACAAGTCTTTCTCAGTGGGAGTACAATCTCCGACTGAGATAAACGCTACGCGGGAATGTGCAGTGATTCTGAGAAGAATATGTCAGCTTTCGCTGACCAGAATCACGCACCAAGTCTCACGTGCGTTCGACTTGAATTTGTCAAATATGCCTTTAAAAGTTCGAATGTGTTTTTTACACCATCCACATGAGAGCGCTCATAGTTGTGGGAGGCATACACACCCGGACCGATCAGTCCATGACGGATATCAAAACCGCCACGCAGAGTTGCTTCCACGTCGGAACCATAATGTGGATATACATCAATGGCATAAGCAAGACCGTTTGCTTTTGCAAGCTCAGACAGTTCTGTCACCAGATCGTAGTTGTAAGGGCCGCCAGAATCTTTTGCACAGATAGAAACCATGCGTTCCGTACAGCCAAGGTCATCACCGACACAACCCATGTCGACAGAAATCATTTCTTCTGTATCTGCCGGAATAAAACTTCCACCGTGACCAACTTCTTCATACACAGTAAATAATAAGGAAACTTTGCGATTCAAAGTAAGTGCTCCATCAGCGACTTCTTTTGCGATGCCAAGCAGGATCGCAGCAGAAAGTTTATCATCCAGAAAACGGCTTTTAATGTAACCGCTTGGAGTTACCGTTGTGCGCGGATCCATGGCAATGATATCTCCGGTCTGAACACCAAGTGCTTTTACTTCATCTTCAGAACTTACATTTTCATCCAGCAGGATTTCCATGTTTTCTTCTACTGTTTCCACTTTCTGGTCAGCTACATGTGCAGATGGCTCTTTATTCAACACAACACCGGTGTATACTTTGCCGTCTCTTGTGTGTACGGTACAGTTTTCACCGTCAGCAGTACTCCACTGATGTCCACCGATGGTTGTCGGGCGCAGACGACCGTTGCTTTTGATGGAACGGACCATAGCACCAAGAGTATCTACATGTGCTGCAAGAATCAAAGGACTTCCTTCGCCACCGATCGCTACAAGGATATTACCTTTGCGGGAGCGTTCCGGTGTGTAACCCATGCTTTCCAGTGTAGAAACCAGATACTGAGTGACTTCTTTGGTAAAGCCTGTCGGACTTGGAATAGAAGTCAGCTGCTTTAGCTGATCAGTAATAAAAGTAATAGTTGAATTTTTCATAATCAAACTCCTTAATAGTATATTTTTGATCTGCATGAATCATACATTTATAGCAAAGAGGTTTGCTCTGTTATTCTATAACGAAACAGAAAAAAATTCTAGTACAAAAATAGGGTAGCGCCAGCTGTGGCACGGTTTGGAGTGAATGAAATGTGGTGGCTGGCAGGAGGACATGCACACAGGACGGTAGGACATTTTTCGTTGCAGGAGCGAGCATAGCCTGCCTCCGGGAGTGTGTCTGAGCACGCTGGTTTTGCGTGTGAGTTCGCGGGAGGAGGCAGAGATAAGCGGCGCAGCGGATGCAGAAAAATGTCCGTGTCCGTGTGCATGTCCTCCTCCAGTCCCTATTTCAGGAAGGTAAAATTATACAAAATATCCGAATTTTTCAGTGCTGACTTTTGCATGTTTTTACCTTATTATTAAAAATATTCTGCAAAGTAAAGACAAAAGGAGGAAAAGTGTACGCACCACAAAAACAGGTGTGCGAAAAATAAATACAAAAATTAGCTATTTTAGTTGACCATTATGAAAAAAGCAGGTATAATAATTAATATTGTCGACAATTTACAATAGTAAAGCATTACAGAATTGTACTAGATTGGCGACAGCGTGACGTATGAGAATGAGAGAGGAAAGGTGTAAAAAATGGCAAAGTACACAGCACGAAGAGTCTTAATGGCGATTGTCACGGTGCTGGTAGTTGCATGTGTTACGTTTTTCTTGATGAATGCAATCCCGGGAAATCCGTGGTTATCTGAGAAAACACCGACACAGGCCACTATCGACGCTTTAAATGCTAAATATGGACTTGACCAGCCCAAGATTGTTCAGTTGGGCAAATATCTCGGGAATCTTCTTCACGGAGATTTCGGTACATCAATCAAAATGCAGAAAAACCGTGCAGTATTAGACATTATCAAAGAAATGTTCCCGGTTTCTGCAAAAGTAGGTGTGTTTGCACTTTTATGGGCAGTTGCAGTTGGACTTCCGCTTGGATGTCTGGCAGCTTACAAGAGAGGTACATGGGTAGACAGCTTCCTTAGAGTTGTATGTACTATCGGTATTTCCATGCCTGGATTCGTAGTTGCAACATTATTACTTCACACATTGTGTGGAGGTATTCCGGGATTTAAAGTATTCCCGGCATTATTTGACGGAACACCAAAGAGTTATGTCCTGCCATGTCTGGCATTAGGATTTTACCCGATGTGTTATCTGTCACGACAGACCAGAACAGCGATGCTGGATTCCATCAATCAGGAATATATTAAGACAGCACGTGCAAAAGGTCTGAAAAACGGTAAAATTATTTTCAAACATGCACTGAGAAATGCACTGATTCCGGTTATCACTTATCTGGGACCGCAGATTGCATTTACACTGTGCGGCGGTATGGTTGTTGAACAGGTATTCTCTATCCCGGGACTGGGACGTTATTTCATTCAGGCTATCCAGAACCGAGATTATCCGCTGATCATGGGAACCACAATTTTCCTGGCTTCCTTTATTGTTATCATGAACCTGATCGTTGACCTGTGCTACAAACTGGTAGATCCGCGTATCAATCTGGCGAAGGGAGGAAATTAAGCATGTCTGGAAAGAAAAGATTTCAAAAGCCAGGCTCTCTTCAACCAAATATTGATGATATTTTAGAGTGGAGCAAATTACCGGAGGATGCGTTTGATCCGGCAAGCTCTCAGGAAAAAGCTGATTTTATCAAAGATCGCAAGAGTGTTTCCTACTGGGCAGATGCATGGCGCCGTCTTCGCAGAAACAAAGTTGCAATGGTTGCTCTGGGTATTATCATTGCCTTGGTTATTTTCGGATTTGTGGGACCGAGCGTGGTTCCTTATACTTATAAGCAGCAGGTACGTGGTTCTGAGGCATTACATCCATGGCATTATACTCTGGAAGATCAGGAGAAAATCAATGCCTATATGGAAGAACATAACAATACCGAAAACCTGACACCGGATGAGGCAGTCGAGAAAGCAAAAGCCGAAGCTGAAGCAGAAGGTAAGGAATTAAGTCGTATTGAAGAATCAAAGATTCGTGCGAAAGCAAGTGTTTCCCAACAGAAAGAGAGCGAGGAACATGTAACAGAGGCAGAGGCGGCAAAAGCACTTGGCATCAAACACAAAGCCTTTGGATATTCTACACAGGAACTTCAGAAAAAAGCAGATGGTGAGAAAGTATTCCCACATGTATTTGGTACAGATGATCAGGGACGTGATATCATGGTCCGTGTCATGGTGGGAACAAGAATTTCTATCATCGTTGGTGTATGTGCTGCGATCATCGTTTTGATCATTGGTGCTTTATATGGATCTATTTCAGGTTATTGCGGCGGTGTCGTAGACACTGTTATGCAGCGTATTGTTGAGATCATTTACTCCATCCCGGAGATGCTGATCATCCTGCTGCTTTCCGCAACTTTAAAACCGGCGCTGGAACAGTTCCAGAATTCCGGTGATGGTCCGCTGCAGAATCTGGTAACAATTCTTGGACCAAACCTGATCTCCATGTTTATCGCATTCGGTTTGTTATACTGGGTAACCATGAGCCGAATCATCCGTGGACAGATCCTTCAGTTAAAACAGCAGGAGTACGTTACAGCAGCCCGCGCACTTGGTGCAAAAGGCGGACGTATCATTGGAAAGCATCTGCTTCCGAACTGTATCGGACAGATCATTACAACCACATTCCTGCAGATTCCATCCGCAATCTTCCTGGAATCCTTCCTTTCTTTCATCGGTGTAGGTGTATCTGCTCCGCTGACAAGTTTAGGTTCTATGTGTTCTGAGGCTTTAAGTGGTCTGAGCACATATCCATACAGATTATTTATCCCGGCAGGAATCCTGAGTCTTATGATCTTGGCTCTGAACCTGTTCGGTGACGGACTTCGTGATGCATTAGATCCGAAGCTGAAGAAATAAGGAGAGGAGGAGACAATATGGAACAGGAAAAGAAAAATGATAAACTGTTAGAGGTCAGAGATCTCAAGGTCTCTTTCTTTACTCCGGCAGGAGAAGTTAAAGCAGTAAACGGAATTTCTTACGATGTAAACTATGACGAAGTTATGGGTGTCGTAGGCGAGTCCGGTTCCGGTAAAAGCGTGGAAGCATATTCTATCATTGGATTACTTCAGAATCCGGGTAAAGTAGTGGGCGGTTCCATTACTTTCGAGGGACAGGATATGTTGTCAAAAACAAAAGATGAGATGATCGCTTTCCGTGGAAAAGAAGTAGCAATGATCTTCCAGAACCCGATGACCTGTCTGAATCCGGTATATACCATCGGAAATCAGCTGGTTGAGGCTCTGAAAGCACATGATAAAAATGTCAGCAAAGAGGACGCTGAGAAGCAGGCAATGAAGATGCTGGAAGAAGTAGGTATCAACAACGTGGAAAAACGTATGAAACAGTACCCGCATGAGCTTTCCGGTGGTATGCGTCAGAGGGTTATGATCGCCATGGGACTGATCTGTCATCCGAAGCTTCTGATCGCCGATGAGCCGACAACTGCTCTGGATGTAACCATCCAGGCGCAGATTCTGGAACTGATGAAAAAGCTTCAGAAACAGAATCACATGGGTATTATCTTTATCACACATAACCTTGGTGTTGTAGCAGAAATCTGTGATAAGGTTTCTGTTATGTACGCAGGTAAAATGGTAGAGCAGGGACCGGTTGATGATATTTTCTATAATCCGGGTCATCCTTATACAAAAGGTCTGCTTCGCTCTATGCCGCGTGTAGATGCTGAGAGCTATGAGCGTCTGATCCCGATTGAAGGTTCACCGGTCGATATGTTAAATCCGCCGGAAGGATGTCCGTTCGCACCGCGTTGTGAGCATGCCATGAAGATCTGTCTGCAGCAGATGCCGCCATATGTGGAGATGGGAGAGAACCATCGTGCTGCATGCTGGTTGCGTGTGCAGGACTGTCTGGAAGAAGCAAAAAAAGTTGATACTCAGACAGAGAATATTGAAAAAACGGAGGTAGACAACCATGAGTGAGAAAAATGATGTACTTGTTCAGGTTGATCACCTGAAAAAATATTTCCCGGTAAAGGGATTAAAAGGACCTGGTGTACAGGCCGTAGAAGATATTTCTATCTTCATTAACCGTGGAGAGACACTTGGTCTGGTAGGTGAGTCCGGATGTGGAAAAACTACTTTGGGACGAACCATTCTTCAGTTACACGAGCCGACTTCCGGAACAATTGTTTATGATGGAGAGACAATTTTTGAGAGAGAGGATCCGTGGGTGAGAGATGCAGAGGGTAATCTGCATCCGGTAAAAGTACCAAAGGCAAAACAGGAAAACATGCTTCCATACAGACGGAAAATGCAGATTATTTTCCAGGATCCGTCCGCAAGTCTGGATCCGCGTATGACAGTCGGTGAGATTATCGGAGAGGCACTGGATATTCATAATTTGTGCCCGAACAAAAAGGATCGTACTGATCGTATCAAAGAACTGCTTGGACGGGTAGGGCTGAATACAGAGCATGCAAACCGTTATCCGCATGAGTTCTCCGGTGGACAGCAGCAGCGTGTCGGCATTGCCCGCGCACTGGCAGTAAAACCGGAATTTATCGTTTGCGACGAGCCGATTTCCGCACTGGATGTTTCCATTCAGTCACAGGTTGTAAATATGCTGGAAGATATGCAGGAAGAAATGGGACTGACCTATCTGTTCATCGCGCATGATATTTCCGTTGTACGTCATATTTCACACCGTATCGGCGTAATGTATCTGGGAACTATGGTAGAGCTGGCAGAGAGCTATGAGCTGAACCGCCATCCGTTGCATCCGTATACGCAGACACTGCTTTCCGCAGTACCTGTTCCGGATCCGGAGGTGAGCAGAAGCAGACAGCGTATCGTTCTGGAAGGAGATATTCCTTCTCCGATGAATCCGCCAAGTGGATGCCGTTTCCATACACGTTGTCCATATGCAATGGATAAATGTAAAGAATGTGTACCGAAATTCAAAGAGTATGAAAAGGGTCACTGGGTGGCTTGCCACCTTCTGGAGCAGTAGAAAAACTGCTTTTGCCTCCTGTGAGACGGCTCTCATTTTTACAAGTGAGAGATTTTGAGATTGGATAACACAGGGAAACCTGTTTATCAATAAAACTTTTAAAGGAGAGTACTATGAAAAAGAGATTGGTATCAGTTGTATTAGTTGCAGCTTTCGCTTTTTCCATGCTTGCGGGCTGTGGAAGCGACAACAGCGCATCTAAAGACAACAACAAAACATCTGCAGATGCAGAGAACACAACTTCCAGCAGTGATGGTTTTAACATTACTGTAAACTTCGCATCCGAGCCGATGACAATGGATCCGGCCCTGAACTCCTCCGTAGATGGAGCTATCATGGCTAACCATTTATTCGAAGGTCTGATGAAATGGGAGAGCACAGGCGAAGAAGTTGCAGGTTCTGATGGAACTTGTGAAGGAGCAAAAGTTGTTCCAGGTCAGGCAGAGAGCTATGACAAAACAACAAATGATGATGGAACTGTAACTTACACATTCCACCTTCGTGATGGCATCAAATGGTCTGACGGAAAAGATGTTACAGCAGGCGATTTTGAGTATTCCTGGAAACGTCTGGTTAGCCCGGATACAGCAGCAGATTACAACTACATGCTTGATTGTGTTGTAAACGCAAATGAGATTATGGCTGGTGAGAAAGATCCTTCTGAGTTAGCTGTAAAAGCAGTGGATGACAAAACATTTGAAGTAACTTTAACAACAGATCTTCCATATTTTGAAGAGCTGTGTGCATTCCCGGCTATGATGCCTGTACGTCAGGACATCATCGAAGCAAACGGGGATCAGTGGACATTTGATCCTTCTACATACATCTCCAATGGTCCATACAAACTGACAGAGTGGACACATAACTCACAGATTGTAATGGCAAAAGATGAGAATTACTATGATTATGCAAACCTTGGACCGGATACTCTTACATTCAAACTGATGGATGATGCAAATGCTATGCTTTCCGGTTTCAAATCCGGCGAGCTTGATTACATTCAGGAGGCTCCGCAGGCAGAACTTCCGAATCTGATCGCTTCCGGTGATATGAAGATCGTAGATTACCTTGGAACATATTATGTATGCTTCCAGACACAGAAAGCTCCTTTCGATAATCCGAAAGTACGTGAGGCATTCACACTTGCTGTTGACCGTAACTACATTGTTGAAAAAGTAACTCAGTCCGGACAGGTTGAAGCTGGTGCTTATGTACCAAGCGGTATCTCTGATGCTGAGGAAGGATCTGACTTCCGTAAAGTTGGCGGAGATTACTATGATCCGACAAAAGATGCTTATGAAGCAAACTGCGAGAAAGCCAGACAGCTCCTTGCAGAGGCTGGTTACCCGAACGGTGAAGGATTCCCGGTTGTAGAGTACCTGTACAACACAAACGATGCTCACAAAGCTGTTGCTGAAGCACTTCAGAACATGTGGGAGCAGGAACTTGGCGTAACAGTTACACTGAACAATCAGGAGTGGAATGCATTCCTTCAGACACGTAAAGATGGTGATTTCTCTATCGCACGTAACGGATGGATTTCTGATTACAATGATCCGGTATCTTTCCTTGATATGTGGGTAACAGGTGGTGGAAACAACGATGCTCAGTACGCTAATCCGGATTACGATAACCTGATCAGCCAGGCGAAAGCTGAATCTGATCCTGCTGCACGTATGAAACTGTTACATCAGGCTGAGGATATTTTAGTAGGTCAGGATTACGTAGTTGATCCGCTGTACTTCTACACACAGAAATATATGTTGCGTGATGGAATCGAAGGCATGTACTACTGCCCACTGGGATACTTCTTCTTCGGATATTGTACACAGGCACAGTAGTAAATACATGAAAAGGAATCCTGCTTGCAGGATTCCTTTTTTAAAAGAAAATTCTCATTAAGAAAGAGATATTTATTGATCTGGAAATTTTTGTTCTATGAAACAGAAAATACAACTAGATATATAATTTACTATATAGAATGACTTTATATTTCAGTACAAGATGTATGTAATAAGATTTTAATGAAAAGGATATGAACAAAGAGAGCATGTCTTTTTCAATGAGATTTTATTAACAGACAGTAAAATTACTTTATATATAAATACATAGGAGTAATTGGTTTAGGAGGATTCACTATGCGAGCGTATGAAAGATTATTAAATTATGTAAAAGTCTGGACAACCAGTGACGAGGAAAGTACCACTTCTCCGACCACTGCACGTCAGTTTGATCTGGCAAAACTGCTGGTGGAAGAAATGAAAAACATGGGCATCGAAGATGCTATGATGGACGAATATGGATATGTGTATGGTCATATTCCGGCAACTCCGGGATATGAGAACCGTACAGCAATCGGTTTTATCGCACATATGGATACCGCACCGGATTACAGCGGAGAAAATGTAAAACCGCAGATCATTGAAAATTATGATGGAAAAGATGTGGTTCTTGGAACTTCTGGTAGAACATTGACTGTTTCTGATTTCCCTGCATTACAGCAGATGGCAGGCAGAACTCTGATCACTACAGATGGAACCACTTTACTTGGTGCCGATGACAAAGCTGGTATTGCTGAAATTCTGACTGTTGCTGAAGAATTATTAAAAGGCGATATCCCTCACGGAAAAGTATGTATCAGCTTTACTACCGATGAGGAAGTTGGAAGTGGAGCCTGCCATATGGATCTGGAACGTTTTGGCGCACCGTATGCTTATACGGTAGACGGTGGTGCGGAAGGCGAGATCCAGTTTGAAAACTTTAATGCAGCTTCCGCTGAATTTGCGATCCATGGTGTGAACGTACATCCGGGTGAGGCAAAAGACATTATGGTCAATTCCATGAAAATCGCAATGGAATTACAGAGCATGCTGCCGGAGCAGGAAGCACCGGAACACACCGAAGGCTATGAAGGATTTTTCCATCTGATGGAGCTGAACGGAAGCGTGGAAGAAACCACAATGGGATATCTGATCCGTGAATTTGATGCAGAAAAATATGAAGCGCGCAAAGCACTGATGCAGGAAATCACAGCTTCCTTAAATAAAAAATACGGTGAGGGAACTGTCGAGCTGAATCTGAAAGATTCTTATCGCAATATGCGTGAGAAAATTGAACCATGTATGCAGCTTATTGATTTTGCAGTTCAGGCATGCAAAGATGCGGACGTTACACCAGATATTGCCCCGATCCGCGGAGGCACAGACGGTGCACGTTTAAGTTTTGTGGGACTTCCGTGCCCGAACCTTGGAACCGGCGGTTACGGATTTCATGGTGCCTATGAGCATATCACGGCAGAAGGTATGGATAAAGCTGCTGCAATTATAAAAAATATTGTGCTGCAGTTTGCAAAATAATAGAAAAATACCATATGTAGATGATTTTTCGGTACTATCATGTGCAAAAAACTTTATATTATCGTGTTATCATAGTAAAGTATTAGCAAATGCAAGTGTAAAATAAGCTTCATAGAAACTGTGAGAGAAATACAGATAGAGATTGTAAGAAAGAGTAGGAAATTTTATGGGTGCATTATTGTATCAGACGTTAAGAGAGAGCATTGTGGATGCCATCCGCAGCAAAATTTTTAACCATGAGATCAAATCCGGACAGCGTATCGTGGAATTGGAGCTGGCGAAAGAATTTCATACAAGCCGGGGACCGATCCGTGAGGCACTCCGACAACTGGAAAATGAAGGGATTATTGTGTATACAAGAAACGTAGGTTGTTCCGTGAAAGAACTTTCTTTTCAGGATTCCTATGAGGTATATCTGCTGAGAACCAATTATGAGGTTATCAGTGTGCGGTTTCTACAGGGAAAAATCCCGGAGGACACTATGCAGCGCCTGGAAGAGATTCTGGATCGAATGAAAAATCTGACTGCAGAGGAGTTTGAACAGGTATTTGAATGTGATAATGAATTTCACGAAGAACTGGTCAAAATGTGTGGAATGCCACGGGTTCAGAAAGCCTGGAAAGAACAGTATTACGGAAATCTGTTTGCCGGATATGATCTGGTGCAGGATAAAGAAGCCGTTGCAAAACGCCAGTATGCGTCACATAAGGTCATCTTTGACGCTTGTGTGTCCGGGGATTGCGAGGCAATCTGCAAAGCCATTAAGGATCATTATTGGAGAACCATTGCCGGAATGATGCGCGATCAAAAAGTAGATGCGCCGCAGCTTGAACTTGGCTGGAATGAGGCGTTTTAGAACTCTTTTGTGATAGAACGGTAGACTGTGAATGGAAAATCAGCTTTATTTTTTCTTGTCAGCTAATAATCGCTTTCCAAGAAAAAATAAAGCTGATTTTCCAATATATGTGTAAATAGCGGGCTCAGAGCAAATTTTTTCTGGCGAGCGATTGTTAGCTGACAGAAAAAATTTGTCTGAGTCCGCTTTCGTAAACCTATCGTATAGCCACAGCGACATAAAGTAAGGGTTAGCAGAGTCCCTTTTCATAACTTATATTTAAACCACACAATTACCCGAAGCAAAAATCCTACGATTTTGAAAAAACGTCGTTTTTTAGACGAAAGTCGGAAATTGTATGGTTGACTGTTAAAATCTGCTTTCGTATAATGTTTGTTACAGCTTAAACATAACAAAGAAAACAGCTTCCTATTAAATGGAGAAAAACAGGAGAATGCATAGAAGTATGAAAAATGTACTGAAAATTTTTAAAAGAGATCTGAAGCGTCTGCTTCGGAACCGTGCAGCGGTACTTGTAATTGGCGGTGTGTGTCTACTTCCGTCCCTGTACGCATGGTTCAATATCGATGCCAATATGGATCCTTATGGAAATACGAAAGGCATTAAAGTTGCGGTGGCAAACTGTGATGAAGGAGCCAGCATCGCACAGATGACACTGGATGCCGGAGAGACGATCATTGAGAATCTGAAAGAAAATAAGCAGCTTGGATGGACCTTTGTCGATGAAGATGAAGCGAAAGAAGGCGTAAAATCCGGAGAATATTATGCAGCGATCGTTATTCCGGAGGATTTCAGTGATTCATTGCTCAGTATTTTGTCCGGAGATATTAAAAAACCGGAATTAGACTATTATATTAATGAAAAGAAGAATGCTATTGCACCGAAGATCACAGATACCGGAGCAACGACTTTACAGCAGCAGATCAATGATACTTTTTCTTCTGTTGCATCGGAGGTAATTTCGGAAGTAATCAGTTCTTCCGCAGGAAATCTGACGGTAGATGTGGATCAAACCAATTCGGAACTGTTACAGACGATTCAGGACGTGCGTGAGAACCTGTCCGGTTATCAGGGCGTTTTGACAGATTTTCAGGACACCGTAAAGCAGTCTGACAGTCTGATCAACGATACGGTAAAGACACTGGATCAGGTAAAAGATTCTGTAAAATCTGTCTCTGACACATTGAATACCAGCACCGATCTGTTAAAGGAGAGCCGACTGTCAACCAGCTCCTTTGCTACACAGATTTCAAACAGTTTATCGGATGGAGAAAGTTTTGTAAACGATGCCTATATCAATGCGGCAGTAAAATTTGGAAAATTGGAGACACAGGCAGAACAGATTGCAACCTCTGTGTCTGGAAGTATTGATTCTGTAAACGAATTAAATCAGAAAAACAAACAGATTCTGGATGAACTTTCCAAACTGCATGACAGCATCGGTGGAGATTCTCAGATTTCTGCAACGATTGGAGAGCAAATCACAAAACTGCAGCAGCAGAATCAGGAATTTTCACAGCTTTTGGATTCCTTAAACAGCGGAAATTCAGCAATTGCAGACAGCATAAAAAATGCTCAGACAACACGTACCAGTCTGGAACAGATCGCAGAAAACAACAAAAATTCCCTGCGTGATTATAAAAACTCTCTGAGTCAGGACACCCTTCCGAACGTAGATGATTCATTGGATGCGGTGGCTTCCGTCAGTGGTAATTTTTCTGCAATTTTATCCGGAATTACACCAACGGTGGATCAGTTAAAGGCAATGCTGCAGCAACTGCAGACCAGTCTGGATGACAGTGTGAATGCTCTGACCAAGACGGGAGAAGCACTGGAAAAAGTCGACGCGCAGCTTGCATCTACAGCAACCGATGTGCAGGCATTACAGAGTTCTGAAGCATATCAGCAGATTTTGTCTCTGGAAGGCATTGATGCAGAAGCTATTTCGGACTTTATGTCCTCACCGGTTTCCATCACCTCAGAAGTACTGTATGATGTGAAAAATTATGGTTCCGGCATGACACCGTTTTACACCAATCTGGCATTGTGGGTTGGTGGTCTGATCCTGGTTTCTATTTTGAAGCAGGAAGTAGACAAAGATGAAGAAGTGTCCGATTTTTCTTCCACCAGCGCATATTTTGGCAGATGGCTGCTGTTTGTCGTACTGGGACTGATCCAGGGATTTATTGTGTGTCTGGGTGACCTGATCTTGTTGAAAGTACAGTGCGTCCATCCGGTCGTATTTGTCTGCACGGGTGTATTTTGCTCTTTTGTGTATGTCAATATCATTTATGCACTGGCACTGACCTTCAAGCATATTGGAAAAGCACTGGGTGTATTTTTCATCATTTTACAGATACCGGGATCTTCCGGAACCTATCCGATTGAGATGATGCCGGGATTTTTCCAGAAACTCAATCCGTTCCTGCCGTTTACTTATTCGATTCGGGCAATGAGAGAATGTATTGCGGGATATTATGACCATACTTATGTGAAAAATCTGACGGTTCTGTGGGTGTTTGTTGCACTGGCACTGTTTATCGGTCTGGTACTTCGCCCATTGCTGATGAACCTGAATCATTTGTTTGACCGCAGACTGGAAGAAACAGAAATGATGGTAGGCGAGACTGCCACCAGCGAAAAACAACTTCCGCAGGCACAGCTGATGTTGAAAACATTAATGCAGAATGAGGAGACCAAGAAGAAATTCATTGAAAAATCCGGACAGTTCGAACAGCGTTATCCGAAGATGATCAAGATGGGATTTGCCGGAATTATCATCATTCCGCTGGTATTTTTAATCTTATCATTCAGTCTGCAGGCAAAATTTGTATTTCTGATTTTGTGGATCTTATCATTGATCGCACTGGTGGTATATCTGATCTGTGTGGAGTATGTTCATGACAGGATCGTGCGGCAGCTTGAAATGAGCGGCCTGACAGAGAAAGAACTGATGGATATGATAAAGGGGGGGAATGACAAATGAAAAACATCTGGAAAATTTTTCAAAGAGATATGATGCGGATCCGCAAAAATGTCATTGCCCTTGTGGTTATCGTTGGTATCAGCGTGGTTCCGTGTCTGTATGCGTGGTTTAATATTGCGGCAAGCTGGGATCCGTATTCCAATACCGGCAATCTGAAAGTCGCAGTTGCCAGTGTGGATGAGGGATATGAGGGAAGCCTGATTCCACTGGAAATCAATATCGGTGATCAGGTGTTGTCTGCTTTGCGGGAAAATACGCAGATGGAATGGGTATTTACCACAAAAGATAAGGCAACTGCCGGTGTAAAATCCGGAAAATATTACGCAGCGATTGTAATCCCGAAGGATTTCAGTAATAAAATGATGAGCGTTTTTTCTGAAAATGTAGAAAAACCAGAGATTACTTATTATTCCAATGCAAAGGAAAATGCGATCGCACCGAAGGTTACCGATAAAGGAGCCAGTGCGGTGCAGCGTCAGGTAAATCAGGTCTTTATTGAGACAATTTCGGATACTACACTGACTGTATTGCAGGCGGTTTCGAATATGACAGAGGCAAGCGGTGCAGAGACAATCGTAAGTAATCTGAATACAAATCTGAATCGGATCTCCGGAGATTTGAGTGCATCTGCCGGTCTGTTACAGAGTTTTTCTGACATGACAGTATCGGCACAGAATCTGCTGAATTCAACCACTGAGTTTATGCAGAGTGCACAGACACAGTCTCAGGAGAGCAAGCAAACCTTTCAGAAGAGTAAGGATAGCTTTTCAGATATTGACAGTGCACTGGATGCGGCGACTGACAACGTAGAAACGGCTTTAAATGCGACACAGTCTGTATATGATGAGATGAATCAGACAATCACAAAAGCCTTTGAGGCCCAGAGTCAGGATACAGAAACGGTTGCATCCACATTAGACACACTGGCAGCAAAAGTACAGAAGATCATTGATTCTTATCAGTCTGTCCGTGATGCGGTGGCATCAATCTCAGACAGCCATTCGGAACTTGCTTCAGCGGTAGATGCGGTGGTATCCCGTATGGATACTTCGATTAAAGCGCAGCAGGAACTGCATGATAAACTGCAAAATACAGCACAGTCTTTGCGTGATACGACGACAGATATTGCGACGGCGAAGAAAGAATTGCAGGATCTTTTTGCAACGAATGGAACACAGATCGCAGATGCAACAAATGAGTATCAGTCGTCCATGGAGACTTCCTTAAATAAGCTGACGGATGCACTTGACAGTTCAAAAACCAAGATTTCCAGCTTGTTGTCCCAGTTGGAAAAAAGCACCGACGGCATTTATTCTCTGACCGATGCGGCGGATTCGGATCTGACACAGATTCAGAGTGTACTGGCAGATTCCGGAAAACTGCTAAACGATGCAGCAGACAAGATTTCCGATACGACGGCGAAATTGGATGAGATGGAGCAGAGTGGAGATTTCTCAGAACTGGAATCTATTATTTCCGGAGATCGTAGTTCCATCAGTTCCTTCCTGGCAGCACCGGTTTCACTCAAAACACACAAGGTGTATGAGATTGCGAACTATGGTTCCTCCATGGCGCCGTTCTATTCCGTTCTTTCCATCTGGATCGGCGGTATTGTGCTGGTTGCAATGTTGAAAGTCAATGTGTCGGATAAATGCACGGAAGGTTTGGAAAATGTAAAACTGTATCAGGTTTACTTCGGTCGTTTTATCACATTTTTGATCGTAGGTCTGTTCCAGAGTACACTGATCGCATTGGGAGACCTATTATATCTTGGCATTCAGTGTGAGCATCCATTTTTGTTCCTGCTTGCCTGCTGGTTTTCCAGCATCGTATTTGTCAACATTATCTACACCCTGACAGTATCTCTGGGCGATATCGGAAAAGCGGTCAGCGTTATTTTGCTGGTTGTACAGGTTGCGGGAACCGGTGGTACTTTCCCGATTGAGGTTGCACCGAAATTTTTCCAGGCGGTTTATCCGCTGCTTCCGTTTACCCACAGTATGGCGGCACTCCGTGAGACGGTGGGCGGTATGTATGGAATGAATTATTGGATCGACCTTGGAAAACTTGCAATCTTCTTAGTGATTTCCCTGATCGTCGGTCTGGTTCTTCGAAAACCGATCATCAAGTTGAACGATGCGTTTACGGAAAAATTAGAAGAAACAAAATTGATGTAAGGAATCATCAGGAAAATGTAATTGATATTTATAAAAAGAGGCTCTGTCATGTAAGAAAACGTGGCAGAGCTTTTTTAAATGCACAGGAAACGTTGTATTGCAAATAAACCGTAAAATATCTGTATTTTATTTGAAAAACGGTAGGTCGTATGCTATCATCTAAAAATAGAAATTAAAAGAAGCATTAAAAATTAGATTGATATAGATGTTACTTGAAACGTGACAATAAGAATGAGAAGGTGTTTGGGAAACATCTTTTGGGATAGAGAGTTGGGAGATAGATTGTAATGCCAGCAAAAAAAGAATCGGGTATCACACGGAAGGCAATCGGTGTACTGACAGTGTTGCTTGTTATATTTATTCTGATCATGATGCGGTTAGTTTCCGGGATTCAGGGAACTGCCCGTGTGGTTAATTATGCGGGACTGGTGCGTGGAGGGACACAGCGCTGGATCAAGATGGAGATCACCGGCAATCCAAGAGATAAAATGATGGAAGCGGTAGAATCGTACATTGATGGTCTGCAAAACGGAAGTGAAGATCTGGGACTGGTACGCTTAAAAGATGCAAAGTATCAGGCAAAGGTGGAAGAACAAAAAGAATATTTTCAGAAGCTGAAAGAGGAAGTGCAGCATGTCCGGGAGAGTGGGTATTATAATACCAATATTATTGAGGACAGTGAGACTTTTTTCCAGATCTGTGATGATGCCACCGGACTTGCGGAAGCGTATTCTCAGAGGAAAGCATCACAGCTTGATATTCTGGAAAAAGTGGTAACGGTTGATATTCTGGCATTGATTTTTCTGACTGCACTGGAACTGGTGCGGGCGCTTCGCTATGCCGCCCTGAACCGGGAATTGCAGAAAAAAGTGTATCTGGATGAAGCGACCGGAATCCCAAATAAAAATAAATGTGAAGAACTTTTGAGCGCAGCGGAGCCAGTGACGGAAAAAGTGGCATTGTGTGTGTTTGACTTGAATAATCTCCGTGTCATCAATAACAGTCTGGGACACGAAAAAGGAGATGCCTATATCCGCAATTTTGCACAGCTTTTGTATGAGATCGTTCCAAAGGAATATTTTGTCGGCAGAAATGGCGGCGATGAATTTATTGTGCTGTTTTATGACATGGATCATCTGGAAGTGCAGGAGCAGTTAAAACGAATTGAAGAACATGTGGCAGTTTATTCCGCGACACGTGCGGAAATGCCGATCAGTTACGCCGTTGGTTATGCGCTTTCTACGGATTGGGAAGGAAGCACCATGCGGATGCTGTTTGACCGGGCAGACCGCAATATGTATATTCACAAAAATCATATGAAACTGGAGGAATCCCGTGCAGAAAAGCAGATGGACCGTCAGCTATTGCGGAAACTTCGTCTTCCGGGGCATAAGTTTTCGGAATGTATGTATTGTGATGCGAAGCGTGATATGTACCGTATGATCCGAAAAAGTGAGGATTTTATTTTGGCATCCGAGGGAAATTATTCCGGCGCAGTGGAACAGCTGACACTGGAACTGGCAGAATATAAGGATCAGGATACCATTTTGCAGCAGCTTCGGGTGGAAGCACTGGCAAAAAATCTGACCAGTGAGCGTCCGACCAGAGAATTTCAGATTCAATTCCGGGATAAATCGGAGGCAGTCTATGGTCGAATTTTTGTACTGTTTGTGGATGCAGATGAGACCGGAGCGCTGCATCATTTCCTGCTGGCATTTGAGAAGGTGCATAATGCGGTCAATGACATGGCAGATGCACGGTTTCAGCTGCAGCAGTATTATGAGCAGATGAAACAGTCGGTGCTGGAAGATGAGAATTATGTAGATGCGCTGCTTGGAAATGCAGACATTATTTATTCTGTGAATCTGACAGAAGATGTGTTGGAACAGAACTTTTTTAAACCGGGAGAATCAAACAAACTGGAGGATCTTTCAGACCTTGGTATGGAGCTTCCGTGTTCATATGATGCCTACTGTCAGAAATATTGTGAGCGGCTCAGTCAGGAGACACGGGCAGCTTACCGCATGATCGATACATCCGATAAACTGCTGAAACGTTTTGAAAATGGTGAAAATCAGGTCGTGATCGAATATCGGGAAAAAGGAAGCGATGATAACTATTACTGGATACAAAAGACGGTGTTGATGTCAGAAAATCGTATTTACGATGTGGTAAGTGACAGTGAAGTGGATGCCGTGCATGGAATCGTTCTGTTGCGAAATGTGACAGAACTTCATGCGCAGGAGCAAAAGGAAATGGAAGATCTTCGGGTGGCTTATGAGGAAGCAGAAGCTGCAAATCAGGCAAAGACGGCATTCTTAAGCCGGATGAGTCACGATATCCGCACACCGATCAACGGTGTAATGGGAATGCTGGAGATGATCCGTCATAACCGTGAGGATCAGGCAAAAGTGGATGAATGTCTGGAAAAAATAAATGTGTCCGCAGAACATCTGCTGCTTTTGATCAATGATGTGCTGGATATGAGCAAACTGGAGGCAGGTTATATTGAACTGGAGCATGTACCGTTTGTGTTGGATGATGTGCTTCATGTGGTATCCACGCTGGTAGAGACGCAGATCGAGCAGATGAACATTGTATGCCAGTCTGTGCGTGGACCGATGGAGCATACCCGTCTGCTTGGCAGCCCGATACATTTTCGTCAGATTTTATTGAATCTGTTCAGCAATGCGGTAAAATACAACAAACCGGGTGGAAGAATTAACATTTATTCCGAAGAACTGTCTAACGATGGAAATGCGGCATGGTTTTTATTTAAAATATCAGATACCGGTGTGGGCATGAGCAAAGAATTTGTGGAGACACAGTTATTTGAGCCATTTACACAGGAAAAAAATGATGCCAGAACACAGTACCGTGGAACCGGACTAGGTATGGCAATCGTAAAGGAACTGATCGAAGAAATGGGCGGTACGATTTCTGTGGAAAGTACGGTAAATGTGGGATCTACATTTACCGTTAAAATTCCGTTTGAAATTGATCAGACCGAAGTACAGGATGAGATGCCAAAACTGGATCTGAGTAAGAAACTGCTTTCCGGAACAAGGATTTTATTGGCAGAAGATAATGAGTTGAATATGGAAATTGCAGAGTTTATGCTGACAGAACAGGGAGCAAAGGTGTGTAAAGCATGGAACGGAAAGGAAGCGCTGGATGATTTTGCTTCTTCTGAGCCGGGAAGCGTTGACCTGATCCTGATGGATATCATGATGCCTGTTATGGATGGACTGGAAGCAGCAAGGAGAATCCGTGAGTTAGACAGAACAGATGCACAGACGGTTCCAATTGTTGCAATGACAGCAAATGCCTTTTTTGATGATATTGAGATGAGCAAAAAGGCAGGAATGAACGAACATCTGTCTAAACCGTTGAAAATGGAGTCTTTGGTAGAGACAATCTATAAATTGAGACAT
Organism: Roseburia sp. OM02-15; assembly: GCF_003481835.1. Classification (NCBI taxonomy): domain Bacteria; kingdom Bacillati; phylum Bacillota; class Clostridia; order Lachnospirales; family Lachnospiraceae; genus Roseburia; species Roseburia sp. OM02-15. The sequence continues at coordinate 6,877 of NZ_QULX01000023.1, read as the reverse complement.
TCGAATACAAAGGAGCAGTAATAAAAAATCTCATCCTGCAGGAAATTGATCCTGTGGGATGAGATTTTTGCGTACAATCGGAATATTCTGAAAAAATCCGTTTGTATTTATCTCAGTCGAGAAGACTCCCACTTCTGCAAGTGGTGAGTAATAACAAGTCTTTCTCAGTGGGAGTACAATCTCCACTGAGATAAACGCTCCGCGGGGGCGCACATTGTCTGGGAGACAATGGTTTTGCGCCGACCGGACCGAAGTGTAGATGTGCAGTGATTCTGAGAAGAATATGTCAGCTTTCGCTGACCAGAATCACGCACCAAGTCTCACGTGCGTTCGACTTGAATTTTGATAGGATTTACATAGTTTCACAGATATGTCTTGCTACATAGACACCGCTGGCAGATGCATGGGACAGGGAATGTGTCACGCCGCTGCCGTCACCGATGATGTAGAGACCTTTGTGGCAGCTTTCCAGATGCTCATCCAGTTCTACTTCCATGTTGTAGAATTTTACTTCTACGCCGTAGAGCAGGGTGTCATCATTTGCAGTACCCGGTGCGATTTTGTCCAGAGCATAGATCATTTCCATGATGCCGTCCAGGATACGTTTTGGAAGTACCAGACTTAAGTCACCCGGAGTCGCGGAGAGGGTAGGACGAACCAGACCTTCTTCGATACGTTTTACGGTACTACGACGTCCGCGGACTAAATCACCGAAACGCTGTACGATGACACCGCCGCCAAGCATGTTGGACAGTCTTGCAATGCTTTCGCCATATCCGTTACTGTCTTTGAACGGCTCAGAGAAATGTTTTGCAACCAGAAGTGCAAAGTTTGTGTTCTCTGTCTGCTGAGCCGGATCTTCGTAACTGTGTCCGTTTACAGTAACGATACCGTTTGTATTCTCATTTACAACGATTCCATGTGGGTTCATACAGAACGTACGCACGTTATCTTCGAATTTTTCTGTACGGTAAACAATTTTGCTCTCATACAGCTCATCGGTCAGATGAGAGAAGATCACAGCCGGAAGCTCCACGCGGACACCGATATCCACACGGTTGGATTTTGTCGGGATGTTCAGTTCCTTACAAATGCTCTCCATCCATTTACTTCCGATACGACCAACGGAAACGATACATTTGCTGCAGTCGGCAGAAGTATCTCCATAATATACGCGATAATTGTCACCTTCTAAACACTCAACTTTTGTAACCGGTGTCTGGAAGAAGAAATCAACCTGAGTTTTCAGTTCATTATAAATGTTCTCCAGAACAACGTAGTTGATATCGGTTCCAAGGTGACGAACGGATGCATCCAGAAGTTTCAGTTTATTTTGCATGCAGATTTTTTTGAAATGTGTACCAGCGGTAGAGTACAGTTTTGTATCTTCACCGCCGTGTGTCACGTTGATCTCATCCACATAGCGCATCAGATCCAGTGCTTCTTCTTTGCCGATATATTCAAATAAAGTACCGCCAAAGTCGTTTGTGATATTGTATTTTCCATCAGAAAAAGCACCGGCACCGCCGAAACCACTCATGATCGCGCAAGTCGGACATTTGATACAGGATGGAACTTTCTTGCCGTCGATCGGACAGTGGCGTTTCTCTAACGAATAGCCTTCCTCAAAAACGGCAATCTTTAAATCTTTATTCTGGTGGATCAGTTCGTAAGCAGAAAAAATACCGCCAGGACCGGCACCAATGATAATAACGTCATATTTCATAGTTGATATAACCTCCAATAGTAAGACATGAAAAATGCAGTGCAACATTCTACAACAAATACAAGAGTGAAAATAGATTTTCGCTTTGAATTTTATGTAACTGGCACTGCTTATAGTTACTATTTATTCTAGCGCGGAAATTGGTGGTATGTCAATAAAAATCATGGAAAAATTGAAAAATATATTTAGTGAAAGCAGAAACGATGAAAAGGAACTTGTTTAGAAAAGAATGAAAAAATAGAAAGCCAAAAGGCATGTGAAAATAAGTAAAAAAGTTTTCTTCTTGTGTAACAGTACCAAAAGGTAACTACCCTGAATTGTATGGTTTTGACAAAATTCAAAACGATACCAATTTTGCAAAAATGCCTGTTTTCAGGTGATACTTCTTGAACTTTTGTTCAAGAAAGAGAAAACGTTTTATGGTAGTAGATGACCTGCAAGAGAAAGGTTGAGGTAAAAAGTTATGATTTGGTTACAGAATATTTTGATCTCAGTCTGAGTTGAGACTCCCACTTCTGCAAGTGGTGAGTAGTAACAAGTATTTCTCAGTGGGAGTTCAATCTCCGACTGAGATAAATGCTCCGCGAGGGCGCACATTGTCTGGGAGACAATGGTTTTGCGGCAGCAATCGGATACTTCAAGATCCAGCTTGAAAAAGCAGAAGCCCAGAGACAATTCCAGAACTCCGATGCAGTGGAACACCGAAAAAAATGCCGGATTTACGGATGGAGAGCCGTGGATTGCCGTAAATGACAACTACAAAACCATCAATGCAGAGGCTGCAGTCAAAGATCCGGAATCGGTTTTCTTCTATTATAAGAAGTTAGTGCAATTGCGTCACGAAGTGCCGGTGATCACAGACGGCGTATACAAACTTCTGGACGCGGACAATGAAAAGGTATATACTTATCTACGACTACGAAAAAATGAGGATGAGACATTACTGGTGATCTGTAACTTTACAAAAGAAACCATCGATTATCCGGTGGGCGATTTTGTGGAAGCCACACAGGGAACATTGCTCATCTCCAATTATGACGATGCACCGCAGCAGTATGCGGATGCTATCGAATTAAAACCATACGGAGCATATGTATATGAAATTAAATAACAAAATCAAACTTCTGGCACTGGACGTAGATGGAACGCTGTTTGACAATGCGGGACAGATCCCGGAGAAAAATATCCGTGCCATTCAAAAGGCACAGGAAGCTGGTGTGACCGTAGTGGTCGCTTCCGGCAGAGACTATGACGGTGTACCACACGACCAGTTAAAAGAAGTGGCAATGCCATATCTGATCACAACAAACGGAGCTGCTGTTTATCGTACGGCAGACAGAATCTGTCTGGATGAGCATTGTCTTCCGGCAGAAAAATTACTTTCTATTTTTGAATTTATCCTTCAGAGAGAAGTTTATATGACAGTGTTTATCGACGGACATAACTATACCCCGGTTTCGGTGTACGATTATGTGTGGAGACTGGGACTTCCGGAGCACATTGTGAATCATTTCCTGGAAGGACGTCATGAATTACCGGATTTACTTTCCTATGTAAAAAGTGGAAAAGCCAAAATCCAGAAAGTGACACTGAATTTTATCCCGGCAGCAGACGGCACCTTTTTACACCGTGACGAGATATGGAATCTGTTGACAGCCTGCCCGGATATCTGCGTGGTAGACGGTGGTTTCCACAATATTGAGTTCACAGCCGCAAATGTCAACAAGGGGTTGGGACTTCGTTTCATTGCAAAAGAACTTGGCATTTCTATAGAAGAAACAATGGCAGTGGGCGACAGTGGAAACGATGCAGAAATGCTGATGGCAGCAGGACTTGGCGTTGCTATGGGAAATGCATCGAAGGAAATTAAAGCAATATCGGATGTTATTACCCTCACGAATGAAGAATGTGGTGTGGCACATGCTATTGAGAAGTATATCAGATGGGAGATGACTCCCACCTCTATAGGTGGTGAGAAACAAGTTAGTATCAGTGGTGGGAGCCAATCCCCCATCTGATATAGCCTCCGGCAGGATTACAGAGGTGCGCAGTTGAAGTATGTCATGCAATTGCATGACGCGCACCTTGCAACAAGAATGCCGGAGCATTCTTGAATTTGAATACGAATGAATGATAGGTGTTTCAACGGAGTGTATTTTTATAATTAAAACAAAGTGTGGGCATTCCATGATTGATACAAAGATATCGAATGTGTTTTATATCATTGTAAAAAACACAAATGATATTTTCCAGAGTTTTGTTACGAAAAATAGTATATAAAATGAGTAAAATATTGTAGAATAAAGAGGTGGAAGCAATTTCATCTCTTTTTTCTTTTGGGTTATGCAGTTTTTAGTGGAAAATTGCTTTATATTTTATATATAGAAGAAACTGGAGGGACATGGTGAAGCATTGGTGCTGATCATGCATATAAAAGTTTGTTTCCATAATAGTATAAGTGAATGGTAGGAGGACTTGTGATGACGACTGCAGAATTACAGGAACAGGGAGCAATTTATTTTGATAAAATTACAGAGGGTTTCCGGAACTATAAAGATATTAAACTGGTGATGGATGAAAAACGTGCACTGGCGCATTTTAAAAATCTGAAAAAAGAATATGGAAATAATAAGGCATTTGCCGATTTCTATTATTACAGACTGGATCTGGATTCCCGTGAGATGGTGGATGAGGTTCTCACAGATGCAGAAAAGACATATTTGAACCTGATGATGCCGGAAGACTTAGATGAGGATATTGTATTTCCACTTGATGATAAACTTCTGAAAATAATTGTAAAATTGAATGCGGAAGAAATTCTATTTTCTACAATTTATTTTCTGCCGAGTGAAAAAGCAGGCGGAAGAGGACGCACAACATGGTGGGGAAACTATGAGAAGGAGTATATCTGCTTCTGTGACAAGTAAGTCTTGTTTGTGTGTCATATTGTTGGCGGCATGCTTTTTCGGTATTGCCCTGGTGTGGTATTGTAATATTCCCGAAATAGTTCGCAAAAGTAGCTGGTATTGGAAAAGCCACAGGCATATGCTATCTCTGTAATCGTCATGGTCGTGGTTTGAAGAAGAAAAATGGATTTTCCTAAACGATAGTGGATCAGGTATAGCATAGGCGAAGTGGACAGATATTTTTGGAAAAGTGAAGTGCATTTTGTTTTGCAGCAATTTCCGGCAGATGAAATATTTTTCAGCAATATTTTGTTTGCATAATTTTTTTGAACATATCCGATCATTGCAGTCAGAGACATAAGATCGGCAGTGTTTTTATCGTGTCTGGAAAATGATTCATATTTTCATAGAGTAATCTACAGATGTGGGCAAATTTTTCCAGCACGATAAAAGCCTGTATTTTTTCTGAATTACTGTCGTAGAGTATTTCCAGATCATGAAGAATAAGGTTCTGCCATTGAACTGTTGGACTCAATTTTACATAAGGAAAATGAACATTTTGCAATAAGGGATTAAAAAAATACTGGTTAAAATATGTATTCGCAGAAAGAAGTGCCGGAGATAACAGGAGACAGAGGAAGTAACATTCTGTATGTGCACCAGAATAACCATAATGCAGGCAGCGGCTGTTGACAAATAAACCTTCACCTGTTTGCAGAGGGATTTTTTCTCCGTTTACATTGTAGACCATCGTCCCATCTAAAATCAGAATAAACTCCAAGTCGTCATGCCAGTGGCTGACCGCACGAAAATCAGAATAGCTTGAAAGCTGTCTTTTTTTTATATAGGCAGGAAAGTCAGGATGGTTGTAAGCAACGTTTTCAGATGCATCTGAATTTATAATGAGATTTTGACAGGTTTCCATAAAAAAATAAACTCCTTTGCGAACGATTGTTATATAATTATGATTAATTTTGGTATAAAAATCAATTGGAAAAGTTTATTTTTGTATAAAACATCATAAATAAGTGAAAAAACTTTTTCTGGCAGCGTATTGCCGGTAATGTGAAACAGGAGGAGACGGAACATGGATATGAAATTGAGAAGAGACATGCACCTTGCATATGTTGCGGACGAAGCTGTTATGGCAGAACAGATAAAATGCAGAAAGATTTTGCAAAAATTGAATTTTGCAGATCGCTCAGATTTTGCGGGAATTGCAGAGATTGTAAAAGAACTTTTGGGTAAATCAGACGATGCGTGGATCAATCCGCCCTTTTACTGTGATTATGGGTTCAATATTGAGGTAGGAAGAAATTTTTTTGCCAATTATAATTGTACGATCATAGATGTTGCAAAAGTAAAAATTGGAGATTATTGTTTTATGGCTCCGAATGTTGCGATTTATACGGCAGGACATCCAGTTTATCCGGATACGCGAAATTCTGCTTTTGAATATGGAAAAGAAGTTATTATCGGTGACAATGTCTGGCTGGGAGGCAATACAGTGGTGTGTCCTGGTGTTCATATAGGGAATAATGTAGTCATCGGAGCAGGAAGTGTTGTTACAAAAGATATTCCTGACTGGTCAGTGGCAGCAGGCAACCCATGTCGCGTCATTCGAAAGATAACAGAACGTGATAAGAGAAAATTGTTTCGGGATGGGGAAATTGATGATGAGGCGTGGAAAATGATAGGGGGGAGATAAATGCAGAATACATGCAATCCATTTGCAGTTACTGCTGTCCAAGTACCGGAAGATACTTATATTATTACGGAAAACGTAGATGAAATTGTGGAAAAGACAGGATGTTCTGGGACATTTGTGTAGAAGTGGAAGGGATGATCCAACAGGTTCAGCAAAAGAAAATTTTAATTGCAATTGACGATGTATCAAAATCTCCGCAAATGGTAAAGTTTATTTCTGAATATGGAAGATGGTTGAGAGCAGGTTATCCCGTGTATTTCATGTGTGCAGGTTCTTATGAAAATATGCATGAGTTGAGCAGTGTTAAAAATCTGACGTTTTATCGAAGGGCGGCAACACTAAATACAGAACCATTAAATGTGGTAAGAATGACTGAGTTGTATAGACGTAAACTGCAAATCGATAGCATTCCGGCGCGCGAGATGGCAAAAGTTACAAAGGGACACGCGTATGGTGGAGCAACACTAGCGAAAATAAAAATTGCGCAAATAATTGGCACAATTCACACAATAGCGGTAAAAACTGCAAGATGACCTA
>NZ_QULX01000022.1:0-41260 GCF_003481835.1 Roseburia sp. OM02-15 | reverse complement strand
ACCTTAATTATATCAGATATATGATTTTACGACCACTTTTTCAGTGGCGTCCCTATAGAAGCTGGTCGCCTCCCTCTCGCGCAAAACTCTGTGAAGATCGGTCGTTCACTTAATCGTTTATTGAGGAAAGATGCTCCGATTTTGCCATTTACGTTATGAAGGGGCATGTATATTTTGTGCGTGCAACATAATGAATCAATGACTGACATAGCACGTGTGGCATAATGGAGCCAAAGTGTAGATGGGAAAAAGAAGAAAGAAAAAGTCCAATGCAAGGCGGTAGGTCGATTTCCGTCATCGGAGCGAGCATAGCTTCGCCTCCGGGAGTGTGTCTGAGTATCCTGCCGGTTTTGCAGGATGCGAGTTCGCGGGAGGAGGCGAAAATAAGCGGCGCAGCGCAGATAGGAAATTGTCCGTGCCTGCATGGACTTTTTCTTTCTTCTTTTTCCCTTACACCGTGAAATAAGAATTTTTACGGTGCCGATACTTCACGGGGAGACGAAGGCAGGCGGTCTAAAACAGAACCAAAAAACCGTTCAAATACAAGACCATAAAGGGCTCCGAAAAAGTTGTTGAAAATTCGGAAAAAGATGGCTCCCGGAAGTCCGAGGATGCCAACTGCAATCGACAGGGCTCCAAATGTATTGAAAATTGCCTGACATCCGTAGGTTGCGGAAAGTCCCACACCGATTCCTCCAATCACGCCAACGTAATTGTAGATGGATGGTGGAAGAAAATAGTACAGTGCCAGAAATATAAAACATCCGACAATATTCCCCGGCACTCTGGCTTTTGCACGCTGCTTGGCATCTTCATGAAACGGTACCAGAATCGACATCGCTGCAATTCCAATCCACATCCGCCGTGGAACGTGTAACAGACCGGCAATCAGCATTGCTGTTGTCACACCGAACACCATTGTAATCTGCCATCTGGTTCTCATGGAATGCACATCAAATTCACGAAAGATATCCTTCAGACTGCGTTTGTATACTTTTTTATGATGATTGCGATAATATACGATCATTGTTGCTGCTGCACAGATTCCCATCGCGATCAGTCGCTGTGTATACAGATCACCGGTTACATCGTAGCCATACAAAAGCAGATAGCTGAGCAGAAGCGTTGAATGATTAAACATCACAACATTATGGCATCCCAAAACCATCAAAATTAAAATACAGATGGTATTTACAAGAAACTCCTGCCCCAGGCCGCCTGCATTTGCCAGACGTGGACCAAAAGTCAGAATTGCAAACATAATTGCCATAGCGCCCATTGCATGCGGTGTGCGAATGCCAAAATCTGCGAAACGAAATGCCATGACGCACAGCAACGCCACAACACCCACAATACTGTTATCATTACCAAATATTTTGCTGAACCCAATTACTACAGCCATGCAAAAAACCATTGTAATAAAAATTTTTAAAAGATAAATGGCGGTATGACGCATTTTTTCTTTTTTATCTGTACAGCTTCGAATCAGTGCTTTCGAGCCAGCCTGATTGAGCTGCAATTCCTGATAGAATGTCATAATTTCTTCCCTTCATACTTGTTTATAAGATAGTGCATATTCTCTGTCGCAAAGCGATTTTATCTTACCGTAACTTCTCTGTAAAATAAAAATCCCCAATGTATTTTTCATACATCGGGGAGGAATTATAGCACCAGAAACAAAGGGTGTCAATTTATTACCGCCTGATTTTATTTTTCTTTTATAAATCATGTTACAGTTCATTGATACCATAAATCATGTAACCAATGAACTGCTGCCATTTACTTTTACTTTTTTTCTTTGAACACAAATATTTTACTGATAATATAATTCAAAATCACGATTACCACCTGTGCGATCAGTTTCACAAGAATGCTGTTCCAGTGCATAAGGCTGATAAACACAAACAAAATTAATTCTTCTACACCAAGCGTTGCAAGGCGGCCTCCGAAGAATTTTCCAATTTCCATACACAAATCTCTGAAACAGGTCGTTTGGGACTGAAATACCCAAATTTTATTTGTCACATAAGCAAATGTAACAGCAAAGATCCATGAGATTACATTGGCAATCAGCTCATTCATGTGCATGCCGACGTTAAACCAGGCAAATGTTCCAATACTGACAATTGTTGTCAGTCCGCCAAAGAGTAAATATAACAATACTTCTTTATTTTTCTTATAAAATTTTTCAAAAATACGAAGCCCCGGAAGATGCATCAGGCGATCAAAAATATCTTCTTTTTTCTGTTCCACGTTAATTCTCCTCTTTTGTATTTTTCTTTTCCAATACGTTTTTGGCAATGTATACCGGTCTGTGTTTTCCCTGAATATAGGTCTTTGCCAGATATTCTCCCAGAATACCCATGACCAGCAACTGCACACCACCCAGGAACAATACCACCACAATCGTGGTCGCATAACCAGGTACATCAATACCAGTGATCAATGTCTGGGCAATGATCACGATTCCATAAATGATTGCAATGGCAGAAACGATTGCCCCAAAAAATGTAGCAAGCTGCAATGGCAGCGTCGAGAAAGAAATGATTCCTTCCATGGCATATTTCAGTAATTTTGTAAAACTCCATTTGGTAGTCCCTGCGAAGCGTTCTGCCGCCTCATACGGAATATACTCAGTCTCAAATCCCACCCAGGAAAATAATCCTTTGGAAAAGCGGAAATATTCCGGCATATCCAGCAATGCTTTCTGCACACTTGCCCGGAATGTTCTGAAGTCACTGGCATTTTCCCGCAGATCTACTTCACTGAGACGGTTGATAAATTTGTAAAACCGATCTTTGCACCAGCTCATAAGCTTTCCTTCATGACGCTGTGCCTGATAAGCCGCTACCACATCGATATCCGGTTTTTCTTCCAGAATATTTACCATATTTCTGACAATCTCCGGATCCTGCTGTAAATCGGCATCAATGATAGAAATGTAACTTCCACTGGCATAATGCAGACCTGCATAAATGGCTGATTCTTTTCCAAAGTTTCTGGAAAAATTCACAACCAGAATATTGTCATGTTCTTCATGTAATTTTTGTAATTTCTTATATGTTCCATCTTTACTGCCATCATTTACAAACACTACTTCGTATTGATCCGTCGGAAACACTTCCTGACATCTGGCATAAAAAGCTTCCACATTCTGTTCTTCATTGTAACATGGAACAATCAATGATAATTTTGTCACATCTTTCTCCTGTCTTAGAGCGTATTTTTCTCTGCTCCTGCAATGCTTTTTACATAAAATCAGGCGTCAATACAGCTTGGATCTGTCTTGCCGCCTGATATATTTCTGTTCTGTTTTTATTTTGCAAGTTCTGCCTGCACACAGTTTAATGCAGCTTCAATGGTATCATCCATATCATAATATTTATACATGCCCAGACGACCACCAAAGATTACATTTCCCTCTTTTGCTGCCAGATCCGCATACTTCTCATAGAGTTTCAGGTTCTTTTCATCATTCATCGGATAATAAGGCTCATCCCCTTTGCTCCATGTCTTCGGATACTCTCTGGTGATGACGGTATCCGGCTGTGTGCCATAGGTAAAATGCTTATGCTCAATGATTCTGGTAAACGGTACTTCATACTCTGTATAGTTTACAACTGCATTTCCCTGGTAGTTCTCCTCACCTTTGATCACTTCTGTCTCAAATTTCAGTGAGCGGTATTCCAATTCTCCATAGCAGTAATTGTAATATTCATCGATCATACCAGTGTAAACAATCTTGTCTGCAAGTTCCATATAAGCTTCTCTGTTTTTCAGGAAGTCCTCTTCCAGCTTTACTTCCACACCATCCAGCATACGCTCGATCATCTTTGTGTATCCCTCTACCGGGATTCCCTGATAATCATCATTGAAATAATTGTTATCGTAAGTAAAACGAACCGGCAGACGTTTGATGATAAATGCCGGCAGCTCCGTGGCACGTTTGCCCCACTGTTTCTCGGTATATCCTTTTACCAGTTTTGTGTATACATCCGGTCCGATCAGGCTGATTGCCTGTTCTTCCAGGTTCTGCGGATTTTCTACATGAAAAGCTGCTTTCTGCTCCTCGATCTTCTCCTGCGCCTGCTTCGGTGTTACAACACCCCAGAGTTTATTGAAAGTGTTCATGTTGAACGGGAGGTTATAAATCTCACCTTTGTAGTTTGCTACCGGTGAATTGGTATAACGGTTAAATTTTGCAAAGCTGTTTACATAATTCCACACAGTCTCATTGGATGTATGAAAAATATGTGCACCATACTGATGAACATCTATATCAAGTACTTTTTCCGTATAAATATTTCCTGCAATGTGATTTCTTTTATCGATAACCAGACAGTTTTTTCCAGCTTTTTTTGCTTCCTGTGCAAATACAGCTCCAAATAATCCTGCTCCAACAATCAGATAATCATATTTTTTCATCAGATACCTCCTGTACATCATGTACGATACATAACCTTTTTATTCTGCGCCTTCTTTTGCAAAAACTACTTTAAATGTCTTTAAAATGATTTTCAGATCCAGCTTTAAGCTCCAGTTTTCGATATAATATGCATCTAAACGCACGATTTCTTCGAAATCTGTAATCTCACTTCGTCCGCTTACCTGCCACATACCTGTCAACCCCGGTTTCATACTCAGACGGACTTTGTGATGCAAATCATATGCTGCAACCTCGTCCACTGTCGGCGGACGTGTTCCCACAAGACTCATATCTCCACGGAGAATATTATAAAACTGCGGTAACTCATCGATACTCAAAGAACGGATTATATTTCCGATTCCCTTACCCGGACCTTTTTCACTGCCGATAATACGCGGATCATTATCCATTTTGAACATATTACCCTGCATTTTATTTTGTGCCATCAGCTCTTTTTTTCGTTCCTCCGCATCCATATACATAGAACGGAATTTATACATCTTAAACCGACGTCCGTTTTTGCCGACACGCTCCTGACAATAGAAGATCGGTCCCGGTGATGCCTTATAGATCAACGGTGCCACAAAAATAAAAGCAATTCCGGTGATCGCACAGCCTACAATACCTGCTGCAATATCTGTCAGTCGTTTTAATCCCATCGGAACACTGCTTGCCGTATTGATACTGGTTGTCATACAGGTGTAACCACCAATACGTTCAATGGTTCGGTTTGGAAGTGCATTGTCCGTGTAATCCAGTGCAATATGCACAACTACACCCATCTGAAGCAATGTCCAGGTCAGTTCATTTACTTCCTTATCATCCTGAGACAGTTTGATCATAACCTCATCGATGACATTTTTCTGAACATAAGTTAACAGATTGTCCTTATTACATACAACCGAAATCCCTTCGATCTTTTCATTTTCAAGATCACGATCCATAATTGCCAGACCTGCCAGATTAAATCCGTTATACATACGGTCTGAAAATTGCCGAACCATTTCTGTCGCATATTCCTGTGTACTGATAACCAGGAAATTCGGCTGATTCTTACCTTTCCATACAATCCGGCGCACATTCAGTTTCCACAGAAAACGTCCGACCAGCATAAAAATGATCGTAAATCCAAAGGAAGTCAGAAATACCTGTCTGGAAAACCAGAAAGCCTGCTTTGTCACGTACAGATACGCCATAACCAGTCCCCACATTACAATATTGTGAACCAGTACAGACTCTATTTCACGTATAAAACTACGCTTCAGAATATTTTTGTATGTGCTACGCAGCAATACATAGCAGATATCAATGATAATCAGCAAAATATTTACATGGGCATACAGGCTTGTCTCTCGATAAAGCCGCAGTGTGTCATGCCGGAAGAAGTAAGAGACCAGATATGCAATCTGGATACAGAGCAGATCAATGATCATGAAATCTATATGCTTCCACCAACCATACTTTTTCTTTCGATTCATAGCATCCCTCGTCTTAGATTCTAATCTTTATACTTTATTTGTTCGCTAACCGGTTCAATCCACTGAAGAATGCACGGATTGTTGCCTTTGTGATATTGGAGCTGTCACCTGCACCAAACAGTACTTTTCCGGTGCGGTTGTCTCCCATCTCGATGTAAGCAGCTGCTCTCGCATGTGAACCGGATCCAAGTGCATGCTCGGAATAGTTCATAACGCGTACATCAAGGTCAAATTCTTTGTTGATGGCTGTCTTGACAGCATCCAACGGTCCGTTACCTTTTGCTTCAATATGATACGGTGTTTTCTTATACTCAAAATCAATGGTTGTGACACAGTCTTTGTCATTGACATCTTCCACACGGATTTTCTTGAACTCGAACGGATCATCCAGTGCGATATATTCATGCTTGAATGCATCAAAAATCTGCTCCGGTGCGATTTCACCGCCCTGCTGCTCAGACATTTTCTGGATAACGTCTGCAAATTCCTTGTGCATCTCTTTCGGTAATTTATAACCATACATAGATTCCATAACAAAGGCTACACCGCCTTTTCCGGACTGGCTGTTAATACGAACTACCGGCTCATATTCCCTGCCGATATCTGCCGGGTCGATTGGAAGGTACGGAACCTCCCAGATGCCTGTGTTGCGCTCGCGCAACGCGTGCACACCTTTATTAATAGCATCCTGATGAGAACCGGAAAATGCTGTAAATACAAGTTTTCCTGCATACGGATGGCGCATATCGATGTCCATCTTACAGCATCTCTCATATACATCAATAATCTCTTTGATATCTTCAATGTTCAACTCCGGATCAATACCCTGTGAAAACATATTGTATGCCACATTCAGCACATCAATATTACCGGTACGCTCGCCGTTTCCGAATAAAGTTCCCTCTACACGGTCAGCTCCTGCCAGCAGGCTCAGCTCTGTCGCTGCGATACCTGTTCCTCTGTCATTGTGAGGATGAACACTTAATATTATAGAGTCTCTGTTTTTGAAATGTTTATGCATCCATTCAATCTGATCTGCATATACGTTTGGTGTATTCATCTCTACGGTTGCCGGAAGATTGAAGATGATCTTATTTTCCGGTGTCGGCTGCCAGATATCCTGAACTGCGGTACAGATATCCAGTGCAAATTCTACTTCTGTACCGGTAAAGCTCTCAGGAGAATACTCCAGCTGAATATTTCCGTCAAATTTAGCCGCGCGCTCTTTTACCATTTTTGTTCCATCGATGGCGATCTGTTTGATTGCTTCTTTATCTTTATGGAATACCACATCACGCTGAAGTACGGAAGTTGAATTATAAATATGAACGATAACGTTCCTGATTCCCTGAATTGCCTCAAAAGTACGGTCGATCAGATGTTCTCTGCACTGTGTCAGAACCTGAACCTGTACATCATCCGGAATCATGTTCTCATCTACTAATTTTCGTAAAAAATCGTACTCAATCTGAGATGCTGCCGGGAAACCGATCTCAATCTGTTTAAAACCAAGTTTTAACAGTAACTGGAACATTTCCATTTTTTCTTCTACATTCATCGGGTCGATCAGAGCCTGATTTCCATCACGCAGATCCACGCTGCACCAAAGCGGTGCATGCTCAATCTCTTTGTCCGGCCATTCACGATCCGGGTAATGTAATACCGGAACTCTTTTATATTTTTTGTAATTTAACATATCTATCTCTCCCATGGTATAACATCCTGACGGGCACTTTCCGTCCTTCTTTCTCCATTTCTGGCAGAAACTGCCAGATTTATGTCAAAAAAGCGCGCAAAGTCCCTGTTATATTTTCCTTGCTAAATATACATATTATATCATCTATCTTAACGTTGCAAGATGATTTTTCTGAATAATTCATGAAGTTTTCCAAATCAAAATAAAAATGAGCAAGTTTTCCCTTTATTCCAAACAGGAAAACTTACTCAACATCTATGATAGCATATACTAACTCAAGTGTCAATATGTATTAAGTTCAATACAATCACTAAAAAATACCCTTATTGATCGTTTTGTCTCAGAGAACGCTTGCAATTCTTGTTTTTTTATATTATTATGAGGGAAAGCTTATGAGAGCTTAACGAACAAGTATTTTTTAGGAGGAAAAAAATTATGGCATACGTAATTAGCGATTCTTGTGTAATGTGTGGCGCATGTGCTGGTGGATGTCCAGTAGGTGCTATTTCTGAGGGAGATTCTCAGTACGTTATCGACGCTGACGCTTGCATCGATTGCGGCGCTTGCGCAGGTACATGTCCTACAGGTGCTATCGCAGAGGCTTAATCTTAAGTCCTTATTAGCACATAGTATTAAGAAAATGACAAAAACTGCTGTACTGATATAAGTATGGCAGTTTTTTATATTCTGAATTTCTATATTGGATTTGTGTGTCAAAACACTCAAATCTTGATTACACAGATTGCTCCGTGCTTTACACTCCCACAAATTTTAATAAAAATATATTTTTTTCTTCCTTTTACATAAACTTTAGTGTATAATAAAGTCATAATTTAGTATAGTTGAGTTTTAAATCTAAATCAAAATAAATTATCTATGGAGAAAAAAGATGGCTATTACAGCAAAAAAAATTGCAGAAAAGCTTAACCTGTCTCCATCTGCTGTATCTCTGGCGCTAAACGGCAAACCTGGTGTCAGTGACAGTACAAGAGAACTTGTTCTTGCAGAAGCAGAAAGGCTGGGTTATGCAAAGCAAAAGGTTACAACCGCCGGACCACAAAATATCCGTTTTGTAATTTTTCTAAGCAATCAGCGTGAAATCATTCAAGAAACCACTTTCTATTCCTACATACTGCAAGGAATCGAAAAATATGCGAAACGATATGGATATAATGTTCTTGTAAGTTATTATCGCGCCGACGAAGATTCAACATTACAATTAAATGCAATTTCTTCAGATGTTACGGGACTGATCATTCTCGGAACATCTATTGAACGTTCTCGGTTAGAAGAGTTGCGCCCACTGTTTGATCTTAACCTTCCTATGGTATTGGTCGATAACTATATCGAAGCTCTTGGCATTGACTGTGTTGTTACAGATAATTACCGTGGCTCTTACAATGCCACAAAATACCTTTTAGGAAAAGGGTATACAGATCTTGGTTACCTGCGTTCCAAATCCAAAATCGATAACTTTCGCAGACGTCAGGAAGGATTTTTCAATGCCTGCAAAGAGGCAGCACTTGATGAGAATTATATTATGATCGATGTAGGTATTTCTTCCCAGAAAGCATATAACGATATGAGTGAGTGGCTCAATAATAATCAGCCGCCCCGTGCTTTACTTGCAGATAATGATGTAATTGCAACGGCATGCACTCGCGCTCTAAAAGCACATGGCTATCGGATTCCGGAAGATGTCGCAGTTATCGGATTTGATAACATGCCTTTGTGTTCGATGGTGGAACCTCCTCTTACTGCCATTGATGTAGACAAAGAAATGATTGGCAAAACAGCGGTTAATCTTCTCCACAATCGCATCGCAGAGTTCTACTCTGGTGCAGAATCCATTAACGACGGAACACTCCTCGTTTATGTTTCCACAAAATTAGTAGAACGTGAAACCACATAAAATACTTTTCATGTAAAAATAAGCACGGTCGCTGACTGTGCTTATTTTATAATATAAAGCAAAATAAACAGACCCAACAGCAACTACCGTTGTCATTGAGTCTGCCTGTAGAGATTATATATTATCCCTATACATGAGGAAGAAAACAAATCTAGATTGGATGGTAAATCTTTTATTCTTCTGGTGGAATAATTTCATCTGCCTGTTTTCCAAGAGCTGCTTCGGAGCCTGGAACCTGATATACAGCTACCATATGTGTAGTCATATCCGGTCCATTTACGGTTCCATGCTCAAGATGCGCCGGAATACGTACAAAATCGCCTGGCTGCATCAATTCAGAAATTCTTGTACCATCTTCCAGAATGATATACTGTTCACAATCTTTTCCATCAATCATATACAAAATCTCATCGCATTCATGGCTATGCTGACTGTGTCCTAATCCCGGGAGCAGGGTAACAATACCGCCCGTCATGTTGTCTGTACCTGTTGTACGCGGCTCAATTGTCCATGCAAGTGTTCCCCAAGGAAATTTCTGCGTCTCACACTGTTTTGTATTTACAAAAAATTCTTTTCCTGTATATTTTTTCATGATAATGATCTCCTTTTATACCGATAAGATTTTATTTAATTCGATCATTCCGAGTCGGTTTACGCCGACTCAGAACAATCATATATTTTTTAACTCTTAAAACTGAGTGAAGTCTGGCATTTCAATAATCTCTCCGCCTCTCATAGCCGACTCGTGAGCTAGGATTCCGGCTACATTCCAGTTTGCTGCCACAACAGAATTTACATGAGCTGGTCTGCCCTCGAGGATTGCATCGATGAACTCACGGATCATATGCGGATGAGATCCACCATGTCCATCTCCCTGAATAAAGGATACATGATCCTGATCTTCAATCTGGTTCTTCAAACTGAACTTTTTAATGGAATCAGGAAGCATATAATCTGTATCCGGTACATGAATATGTTCTGCACCTTCAATACCTGTATAGAGAACCGGACCTTCACCTACACACTGCTCCCACTCAAATGATTCTTTGGAACCATAGAAATCAAAACTTTCACGATACTGACGAATTGTATCAAACAATGTACGTGTAACCTCACCTGCCACATCAGAATCTGCAAATGTCAACTGCACAGACTCTGCTGCAAATGGGGAATTGTACTTTCCAACATACTCTTCACGAATACGTCCGGAACCAATACAGCGAACAGTTTTAATCGGTTTACGAAGGATTTCAGAAAGTGGAGCAATCGCATGAGTCGGATAATGCATTGGTGGCATACCATACCAGTAGGATGGCCATCCCGGAAGACTCATATTCTGCTGATGAGATCCTCGAAGAAACTGCAAACGTCCGATATCACCTTTCTCATATAAGCTCTTAAAATATAAGAACTCTCTTGTATAGATGGATGTCTCCATCAGCATGTATACTTTACCAGTTTCTTTCTCCAATTTGCAGATGTTCTCACACTCTTCAACTGTCATTCCCATAGGAACGGTAGAAGCAACATGCTTGCCTGCTTTTAACGCTTTCTCTACGAAAGTATAATGTGAAAGTAAATCTGTGTTGATATGTACTGCATCAATATCAGGATCTTTTAATAACTCGTCATAGTCTGTGTAACGTTTCTCTACACCATGTGCATCTGCGAATTTGTTTAATTCCTCTTCATTTCTACGGCAAACAGCTACACACTCTGTTTTTTCATACGCCTGATAAATCGGTACAAACTCTCCTCCAAATCCTAATCCAACTACCGCAACTCTTACTTTGTTGTCCATACCTTACACCTCTTTCTTTAAGATTAAAAAATATTGTATCTGAAAAATTATCTGCTTGTCTTCTCACGAACATATACGATTAACATGAGAAGCAGAATAATTCCGGATCCTAAATACTTACCGCTGTCGCCATAACCAAGTGCTACAAATAGATTTGTCAGTGTCTGGAGTACAATCGCTCCAAGAATAACCCCAATGTAATTTCTCTGACCACCTTTGATGGATACACCACCTATAACTACAGCTGCAATACTAGGCATTACATATGTAGATGCCATATCTTTGAATGCCATTCCCAAATTGCCAAGAAGAATTAATCCCATCATTGCTGCAATGATACTGCAAACAACAAAGGACGACATTCTAATAAAGTTAACCTTTACACCTGACAAATGTGCTGTTCGTGGATTTGCACCTGTTGCCACATATAAACTGGATAGCTTTGTTTTGTACAGGAGCCACATTACGGCTACTGTCATAATAGCCAGCAGAAATCCAATGTTTGGAATCGGCCCCGTTTGCTGACCTGCCAGCCATTTCAGACATGGGCTCGGCTCACCACCGATACTTGCACCGGCTGAGTAAATATCTACAATACCCTGAAGAATCTGAGACATTGCCAGCGTCACTACCAATGAAGGAATCCTTGCATAAATTGTCATGAATCCATTGACAAGACCAACGACGACACCTACCATCAGAGCAAACAAAATTGCCTTCCAGATATTCATATTAGATCCATCCATCATACCTGCTGTTACACAGGATACTAATGTTGCTGTATAACCAACGGACAGATCGATGTCACCACCTGTACAGATGATCAACATCTGACCCAGACCGAAGATCGCGATCAATGCTGCGAACTTAACGGTTGATCCTACGGATGCGAACTGTCCGCCTGTAATCGCATTTCCCATAACAAACAGAATTACAATCAGAATGATACAAAGGATCAGGCTTGAATTTTTTTTAACAAATGACTTTGATCCATTTGCTGCTACTGTATTATTCACTCTCTTTGCCCTCCTTTGCTCTAAGTGTTTTCACCAGTCTGATAATTGCAGAACTGGATACTGCCACCAGAAGAATAATTCCACTCACCAGTGTCTGATAGTCACTGTTAATGCCGGAGAAAGAAATTAATTTTGATACCAAACTGATGATTGCCGCACCACCAATAGCTACATATACATTGCCTGTACCACCTGCCAGCGAAACACCACCGACAATTGCTGATGCGATACTCTTCAGAGTCAATGCATCACCAAGACGGGCACTACCTGACTGATTTTGTCCTACCAGGAACAATGCAGCCAACATACAACAAAATGCATCGAACAAATACGCCATAATCTGAACCTTTACGGTTTTAACACCACTATCATATGCAATATTACGATCAGAACCCACCGCATAGATATAACGACCAAGTTTTTTTCTGCTGATGATGTACCAGAGTACAATAATACCAACAATCATCAACACACCTGTCGGGATCTTGTCGCCAAAAGCTTTTAAAGCCGATGGCATATTCTCAACAGAGCTAAATTTGTAGAAAACTCGCATCCAATTTGCACATCCTCCACCCGGAGACGGCATGATAAACAATGCTGCACCAAGGTAAATGTAAGATGTAGCAAATGTAGCAATAATCGGCGGAAGTTTAAAATATGCAACAGATACGCCATTTAACAGACCGATACCAACCATTGCCAGACAGCATACCAATAATGCAATTACTCCGCTTCCTGGTGTTGCTGATTTCATAATTCCTGCAAGAATACAAAGCATAAATGCCATTGCATTACCGCTAGACATATCCAAACCACCGGAAATAATTACGACTGCCTGCCCAAGCGTAAGAAGAATGATCGGTGTCCAGGAAATAATCATATTTTGAAGTGAAGATGGAGCAAAGAAATTTCCCTGCAACACTGCCACAACAATGATCATTATTATTAAAATTATTATTGTAACGAACTCCGGTTTTCTAACGAAAGCAGGAACAGATTTTTTCTTTGTATTCATGTTTATGCTTCCTCCTCTTTGTGATTACCCTTCATGGAGAGTTCAACCAATGCCTCATCTGTAATCTCATCACCAACAAGTTCGCCTACGATACATCCCTCATGCATTACCAGCACACGATCACAGTTATCAATTAATTCTTCATTATCACTGGCATAAAGCAATGCAGAAATATGCTTCTCGTCCACAATGTTCTGTACAATATCGTACATATCCTTTTTCGCACCTACATCAACACCTTTTGCCGGATCGGAAAGTACAATCAGCGAAGATTCTACCTGCAGCCATTTTCCCATAACAACTTTCTGTGCATTACCGCCAGAAAGACTGGATACCGGACATTCAATGCCATCCGACTTGGTAGAAAGAATCTTTTTAGATTCCAGACACTCTTCCCTGTATTTCTTTTTTGGAAGAATGAATGGTTCTTTCTTCAATGCAGTTTTCGGAAGAATATGGTTCTCGTAGATACTGTTCTGCATCATCAAACCTTCTTTTTGACGATCACCGGGAATCAAGAGGATTCCACGCTCAATCGCTTTATGTGGTGCATTCAGTAATACTTCTTCTCCATTTACTTTAATCCTGGATTTCATATCCTTGTAATCACCAGAGATTGCAAGAAGTAATTCTTCCTGACCCTGACCAGAAAGTCCTCCGATTCCAAGTACTTCGCCTTTTTTAATATGAAGAGAAATATCTTTTAAAACATTCTTATAATTCAAATGTTCAATATCAATCGTCCTTTCATCAGGAATCTCTTTATATGTACGCTTCTCAGAGACAATTTTCTTTTCTCCGGTGATCATCTGAATGATCACATCTGCGTCTTTTTCATCTTTATCAAAATCTAATCTGCCAACAACTTCGCCGTTTTTGAAAACGATGATATCGTCACAGATATCCATTACTTCCCACATTCTGTGAGAGGTAAATACCATACCGACTCCGCGGTCTGCAAGCATTCTCATGTATTTGAATAAAATCTCAACCTGCGATTGTTCCAGTGCGGCTGTCGGCTCATCAAGAATCAGCATTTTCGGTTCCTGTGAGATTGCTTTTGCCACCTCCACAATCTGCATCTCTGACGGACTAAGTTCAGAGACTTTTCTGCTGTAATCAAAGCCCGGTACGAAATCTTCCAAAATTTTGGCAGCCGTGTGTTTTGCATTCGAATCATCCAGAAAAAATCCTTTCTTTTTCTCAAATCCCATTACAATGTTCTGCCATACAGTCAGATCCGGTAAAAGGCTCAGATTCTGGAATGCCATCGCAATTCCTGCTTTTTTGGCATCCATCGGGTTTTTGAAGTTTACATCTTTCTCCAAATATGTGATGGTACCACTATTTTTGTGATATACACCTGTAATACATTTGGAAATTGTACTTTTACCCGAACCATTGGCCCCCAGCAATCCGGTAATTTTTCCGCTTCGGCAGACGAGATTACCATCACTCAAAGCCGGAACGCCATTAAATTCTTTTACTATATTTTTTGCCTCAAGGATTATTTTATTTTCCATCTTATCTACCCTTCAAAAGCCATTCATTTTTCTTCCTATTAGTTTCAACAGGAACGCGATAATAATGTGTAAAAGCAAAATACCGGGGATTGAGGGGGCAGTTCCCCACCTACCCCGGTATCTACTTATGATTTCATCAGAAATTATACTTCATTAAATCTGTTATTATTTGAACAGAGCGTTTGCTTCATCATCCGTCATATATTCATCAATACACTGCTCATCTGTAAAGTCTTTTACAACTTCCCATCCTTCATCAAAGTTATCGTTTGTGTAAACAGTTGTAACAACATACTCATATGTAGCTACGCCATCTTCAACTGTAAGCTGGGTCTCATCAAACTCTTTACCCTGAGCAATTTTAACTGCGATTCTTGCTGCTGTAGCACCAATTCCCGGAGGGTTCGGAACTACTACTGCATTAAAATCTTCTCCTTTGTCTACCAGATCTTTCCAAGCTGTAAAGAACGCTTTGGAACCATCACCGGAAACAACCTTCGGAATATAGTTTGCATCGATACAAGCCTGCAGAACACCGTAGCATCCGTTGTCCTGTGAAATAATTCCATCAGGTTTGATTCCGGAAGCAAGAATTGCTGCTGTTACGGATTTAGATGTTGTATTATCCCAACCACCCGGCTGATTTGCAGCCAGTGTTACGTCTGGATATTCAGCAATTGCATCATCTGTTGCTTTGATACGAATTACGTTAGCCGGATGTCCGTCAAGACCAGATACCTCAACTACAGTACCTTTTCCACCAATGATATCAAGCAATGTCTTTGTAGGACCATACGCATACTGATAATGATCTACAGATACATTTAAGATACCTTTTGCTGTAATAGATGCATCATAAACAACTACAAGTTTTCCAGCTGCTTCTGCATCTAAAACTGCCTCATTCAGTGACGTTGTATCATTTGGATTAATCATAATTACATTTACCTGAGGATCATCGATAAAATCACGAATAATCTGTACCTGTTCATTAGCATCGCCATTTGTTGCATTATTTACAACTTTGTATCCCTTGATATCCCCACTTGTTTTATATTCATCAAGCACATCTGTGATATCGTTTACCATCTGGTCACGCCATGCAGATCCACCAGAACCTGGTGCAATACCTACATAAATATCCTGTCCTGTGAGATCAACTTTTGTTAATACCCCATCTGTTGACTCGCTCTTACTACCGGAACTCGTTTCCTCACTGGCCGATCCAGTGTTTGCTGCGCCACCTTTATCATCAGATGCGCCCCCACAACCTGCAAGTAACCCTACAGCCATAGCTGCTACCATTAATGCTGCGATCACTTTCTTTTTCATTCTTTCGCTCCTCCTTCTTTTGCCAGAATTCACTCTCTTGAATCCCATATTCTGTATCAGTTTTTTCACTGTTACATTCTTTACAGTTCATATAAATCTTTTACCGTCGGATATATCTGTACAAACTTGCTGTACTGTTTATTGTATTTTTCTACAATTTCCCGTTCCGGTTCAATAGTTTCTACTACTTCTACAATCTTATCGGCCGCTTCTTTTACACTTGCGTATTCTCCACAGGCAACCGCGGCAAGCATCGCTGCTCCTAGTCCCGGGCCTTCTTCTGTTTTCAAAATATCTACCTTGATTCCCAGGACATTCGCAACAATTTTTCGCCAGATACGGCTCTTTGCTCCACCGCCACAAAGTTTTGTTCTTTCAATCTCAATCCCCTGTGATTTTGCCACTTCAAAAGAGTCTCGAATCGCAAATGCAACACCTTCCAAAACTGCCTGTGACATCTGCGTCTGTGTTGTATCCATTGACATTCCGATAAACATACCTCTTGCCTTCGGATTGTTGTGTGGCGATCTCTCTCCCATTAAATAAGGAAGAAATGTTACTGGATTATCACCAAGTTCGGAAATCCCACCAAGTACCGCATCATAATCCTTGCTGCCGATAATATTTTCTACCCACCATTTATTACAGGAAGCTGCGCTTAGGATACATCCCATTAAATGGTAGCATCCATCTGCATGTGCAAAGGAATGTAATGCATTTTTCTGATCTACACAAAATCTTTCACTGGAAACAAATACAGTTCCACTTGTTCCGAGGGAAACATTACATTTTCCATCCCCCACAGTTCCTGTTCCAACAGCTGCTGCTGCATTATCACCAGCTCCTGCAACTATCTTACATGTTTCTGGAAATCCAAGTTCTGCTGCCATCTCCGGTTTTAACGTTCCAGTTGCATCATAACTTTCATATAACTTTGGCAACACATCTTCTGTGACACCACAGACATCCAACATTTCTTTTGACCAGCATTTATTTTTGACATCCAGCAGTAACATACCTGAAGCATCTGAATAATCGGTACTGAATATACCACTCAATTTGTATGCGATATAATCTTTTGGAAGCATTAATTTACAGATTTTTGCAAAATTTTCTGGTTCATTCTCTTTCAGCCACAAAATTTTGGGTGCGGTAAATCCTGCAAATGCAATATTTGCTGTATACTCTGAAAGCTTGTCCTTGCCAATCACTTCATTCAGATAATCTGTCTGTTTTTGAGTACGTCCATCATTCCAGAGAATTGCCGGTCTGATTACTTCATCTTTATCATCCAGAATTACCAGTCCATGCATCTGTCCTCCGAAGCTGATTCCTGAAATCTGGGTTTTGTCATACTCTGCTGTCAGTTCTTTCAATCCCTCGATTGTTGCCTTCCACCAGTCCTCCGGTTTTTGTTCTGACCATCCTGGATGTGGGAAATATAATTCATAGCTTTTGGAAATTACATTTTTGATTGTGCCATCTCCCTGCATCAGCACAAGTTTAACGGCTGAAGTTCCTAAATCTACCCCTATGTAATACATATTCCTTTTCCTCATCCTTATCTGTATGGATTCTCTGTAACGTAGCACATACCTACTGGCTGGTTATAACCGATTTCTTCCGGTGCCACACCGATGTATTTCAGCACTTCAAATAATTGTTTTCCAAAATGACCGAACATAACTGCTCCATGGTGCGGATAATTTTTTTCAACCAGGACATGACGGTAAAATCTTTCCATCTCTTTGATTGCAAAGATTCCAATTGCTCCAAAAGATCTTGTTGCTATCGGAAGTACCTCGCCCTCTGCCAAGTAAGCTCTTAATTTTCCATCGGCTGTACTCTGGAGACGATAGAATGTGATGTCACCCGGAATGATGTCACCTTCAAGTGTTCCTTGTGTAACTTCTTCCGGAAGACTTCTTGCCATGATCATCTGATATTCCATGGAATGTTTTACCAGTTTTGTGGAGCATGTGTTTCCACAGTGGAATCCCATGAACGTCTCGCCTTTTCTATAATCAAATTTTCCTTTGATATCTTCATTATAAATTGCATCTGTTACGGTATTGTTGATATCAAGCAATGTAACTGCATCACCGCTGATACACTGACCGATGTACTCGCTTAATGCTCCATACAGATCAACCTCACAGGATACCGGGATTCCTTTTCCTGCCAGACGGCTGTTTACATAACATGGAACAAATCCGAACTGTGTCTGGAATGCCGGCCAGCATTTTGTACTTAATACCACATACTCGCATGCACCTTTATGCGCTTCCACCCAGTCAAGAAGTGTAAGTTCATACTGAGCAAGTTTCGGTAAGATTTGCGGTTTGTTATTTCCATCTCCCAATTCTTTTTCCATATCTGCCACAACTTCCGAAATACGAGGATCATCTGCATGTTTATGAAAAGCTTCAAACAGATCCAGTTCTGAATTCTCTTCAACCTCAACCCCTAAATTGTAAAACTGTTTAATCGGTGCATTACATGCAAGAAAGTTTAATGGTCTCGGTCCAAAGCTGATCACTTTCAGGGAAGAAAGTCCGATAAGTGCTCTTGCAATTCCTACAAAATCATGAATCATATCTGCACATTCTTCCGCGCTGCCAACAGGTTCTTCCGGAATATAAGCTTTTGTGTTTCTCAGTGCCAGATTGTAGCTTGCATTCAACACTCCACAGTAAGCATCTCCTCGTCCCTGTATCAGATTTTCTTCCTCCGCTGCAGCAACAATGATTGCCGGTCCATCAAATCTCTTCACAAGCATTGTCTCTGCAATCTCTGGTCCAAAATTTCCAAGATACACACACAAAGCATTACATCCTGCCTTTTTAAGATCGTCCAATGCCTGCAGCATATGAATCTCACTCTCCACAATGCAAATTGGACATTCATAAACATTTTTCTCTCCGTATTTATCCTGATACGCTCTTATCAGATTTTTTCTTCTGTTTACGGATAGACTTTCCGGAAAGCAATCGCGGCTGACCGCAACCACACCTACTTTTACTTCTGGAACATTAAACATTTTTGTGCCCCCCTAACATTTAATTTATTTAGTAAATTATTTTCTCAATTAATTTAGTTGTATTTTACCCCCCCCTTGCTTTTGTCAATTATTTCTTTCTTTAAATTCACATTTTTGGCATATTCTTGTATTTTTTCTCCTCTTTTTTATGCATTTTGCCTATTTCTTTGTCCAGTTTTTAACAAAATACATCTACATATTTTAGTTTAATGTTTAGTTTATCATCATTTTTTACTTCACATACACTTTTTGAAGCAAAATTATTTTCTATATGATGTTTTTTATATAAAAAGGCAAAAAAGTGCCGAAAAACAATCCCTATCTGAATCATTTTTCGGCACTCTGTTTTTATTTAAAATTCTTCTGCCTTATATGTCGTATAACCTTCGTAGTAATAGCTGCGATCAATGCCTTTCTTAAAGATCTCACGGCTCTCGCTATCTGTAAGTCACCACTACCACACTCTGCCCTGGCAGTGTTACACTTCCCTTAATCTGAATTTTCTGCTCTGCCACCACTGATTTCTCCGGTAATCCTTCTGGTATCTCGCCGGTTCCCTGTAACGTCCACTGCTTTCCAGATGCACTTACCGCTGCTCCATCAGCATCTTCCAGTGACAACTCAAAATTCTGATGCGTTGTATTAACCGTTTTCACAATGATGTTTTCATCTTCATCCATGGAAACAGACACATAAATTCCCTTTTTTCGCAATTCCACATCCTGATCATGCAGTAACACCGTATGACTGCCTCTGTGGTTTGCAAACAGCTTCTGCACATAGTAATTCGGTGTCAGATACACCTCACGGTCATCAAACCAGATCATATCCGGCTTCCACTGGCTATGCCCGATCCGATTAAATAACGGTGCGTAAGAAGCAAGTTTTACCACATCCGCATTTTTCTCAATGCCGGTCAGCAATGCCGCTTCGGCAAGAGCGCTCTCCATGGAATTTTCCCGCGCTTCGGTGTGCGCCGCATATTCTCCCGCAAAAACTGCCACGTCCCGCGGATAATCATCGTACATTGCCACATGGTCGTACAGCCACTGTGGACTTACATAATAATGCTCATCCACCGCATAACTGAAATTCGGATTTTCCTTTGCTTTTTCCCGATAATACTTCCATGCATCTTCTGTAATGGAGCACTCCATAAACGGTCCCGCCGTTCCAAGCAATCGAATCTCAGGATATTTCGCATGAATAGCTGCCTCAAAACGTTCATAACGGTATCTCAGATCCAGGTATTGCGTCTCCCACTGCTCATTTCCAACAGAAAGGTAATCCATACCGAAAGGCTCCGGATGTCCCATTTTGGCACGCAATGCGCCCCATTTACTGTCCACCGGACCATTGGCAAACTCAATGAGATCCAATGCATCCTGCACATATTCCTCAAATTCTGTACTGTCAGAATCCACCATTTCTGTAGAACGGAACTGACACGCGGTGCCAATATTCAGCACCGGAAGCGGTTTTGCCCCCAACAGCTCACACAACAGAAAATATTCATAAAATCCAAGTCCGAAAGACTGTCCATAATGCGCATCCGGCCGTTTCGTCATCGGATCATTTTTGCCCCAGTCATCATCAAAAGCCCACAGATTCGAAATATAACGGCGGTCTTTCACATCCCCTACTGTATTTTTCCAATAATAACGGTTGTCCAGACTGATGCCTTCCACAATACATCCTCCCGGGAAACGCACAAATCCCGGTTTGATCGCCTGTAGTGCCTCAAACAGATCCTTTCGAAAAATTCCTGACACCGCATCTTCCGGAATCATTGAGATCAGATCAAACTCTACGATACCCGGCGCATCCAGTGTGATTGCAAACTGAGCACCGCGGACATCATCCAGCGCGGTAAGTACCGCTTCATATTTTATCCACTCATTTCTACGGCATTTATCACTCTGATCCATCTGATGGATTTTTTCAATATCCGGATTCAGCGTTCCATAGCCGACTTCCATCGGAATCTTCAGGTCGCAGAATGGTACATAGGGAACCGGTTTCACCGCTTTTACTTCTGCCTGTGCAAAAATCTGTCCATCCCTTTGCACCGTTATCTGGAACCATTCACCTTCATATGCCACACATCTCGCATAAAAAGAGACTTTGTAAGTATGATCTTTTTCTAATCGAATGCCGTCATATGCTTTATTTGTAAATCCCTGTCCTGCCTGTTTTGCCGTAAAACGCAGATAATGCGGATTCACCGCAGACACCGGAGTTCCTGTCACATACTGCATCAGCGGCTCCTCTTCTCCTGCCTGATACAGCGTTTTCCACGCATATCCAAAGTCATCCACTGCATAAAATCTGCCCGGATTTCCATAGGCTTCCTTCGCCTCAAAAGAACGATTTTCGATCAGTTCTGCATACAGACCACCGTCTGCTGCAAAATTAATATCCTCAAAAAATAAACCGATCAGCTCCGGTGCTATCGAAACACCTTTTTCTTTTCCTACCCTCATACTACGTTACCTTCTCTCTAAAAAAACTTCCATCTACACGCTATCTGCTTGTTGTTTCTATCCAATTTATTCCTGTTCCGTGATTCAAGTCGAACGCACGTGAGACTTGGTGCGTGATTCTGGTCAGCGAAAGCTGACATATTCTTCTCAGAATCACTGCACATCCCCGCGGAGCGTTTATCTCAGTCGGAGATTGTACTCCCACTGAGAAAGACTTGTTATTACTCACCACTTGCAGAAGTGGGAGTCTTCTCGACTGAGATAAAAATTTACAATCCACTGTCTCAATTGATCTCCAAACAAGCATCTACATTCAAGAATGCTCCGGCATTCTTGTTGCGAGGTGCGCGTCATGCAATTGCATGACATACTTCAACTGCGCACCTCTGTAATCCTGCCGGAGGCTATATCAGATGGGGGATTGGCTCCCACCACTGATACTAGCTTGTTTCTCAACACCTATAGAGGTGGGAGTCATCTCCCATCTGATATAGTTTTTAAATCACCCAAAAACATAAAACTCCAAATCCGACAGCGATCAGCGCACCTGCCACCACATCTTTTACAAAATGCACCCGTCCGCTCACCCGCGCTGCTGCCAGAAATCCCCCTGCCACACAAAGGATCACTCCAAGCGGCATCCACACATACCACGCCGCCATAGCGATAATATAAATTGAAAATACATGTCTGCTCGGAAAAGAATTTCCTTTTGTATCCTTTGGAATCAACGGCTTCACCTGCCATTTTTCGTAAGGGCGCGGCGCATTAAATTTCTTGCGGAACAGACTCACCAGCACAAAAGTCACCGCCGGAACAAGCAGCACCCGCCAAAATCGACTGTCCCTGCAAACCACCAAATACAAAAGTAATGCAGGATAAATCAGATAAACCACATCCGTTAAAATATGATTTACCCGCAGCAGACAGTTCTTCTTTCGCTCCGATGCTTCAAATGGTGCTGCCAATCTGTCATAAAACTCCTGCTTCATCCTGCATTACCTCATTTCGTATTTTTATTTTTCTCTGATGATCTGTACATCCCAGCTGCCAAGTGCAAGTTTTTCCCCTGCTGCAACATCAACTCCCGGGAATGTCTGGTTCTCCTTCATCAGATACTCACCATCTGCTCCGGCATAAACAGTTTCTGCCGGTGTATGGGAATAGTTAAAATAGAACCACACTGTTTTTCCGTTTTCATCTTTCATGCGGCGCACAATAACAGGAAATTCTGCGTTCTGTACTGCATCCGCAATACCAGCTTCCTTCATGGCATCTGCCAGCAGCTTCTGCAGATATTTTTCAGAAGTCTTGCATCCAAGATACTGTGCCGTACCTTTTCCGTAATGATTTCTGGTTACTGCCGCATAATCTTTCCATGCATAGTGATCGTAAGATGCCAGCACTTCTGCGCCTTCCGGTTTCACAAGTTCCATGAAAAGTTCTGCCTGCTCGTCCTCTGTACCGCTCAGTTTCACATCTTTCGGGAAAGTGAAATTGCTGTAAGAAATACCAAGGCATTCGTTTAACACATGCGGGAATGCATCGTGGTATACTTTTACATTTTCGTCCGTATAAGCGGTTTTGAACGTTGTGATCAGGTATCCGCCATCTGCCACATACTGTTTCATGCGCTGCAGATCTGCCTCGCAAGCCGCATACAGAGCCGGAACGATCACCATCTGATAACAATCCATCTCTTTGCAGGACGGCTCAATGAAATCAACTTCCACATTCATCTTGTAAAGGGCATCATACATCCAGCGAACTACATCATTATAAGCAGTTTTTCCCGGACCTTCTGCCGTAGTATCAATACGGAACCAGTCAAGTGCTGACAGTGCATCGTTGCTGACAACCATTGCCACTTTGTTCTCTTTTTTCAGATTGCAGAGAGCCGGGCTCAATGCCGCGAAATCACGACCGATGGTTTTTGCCTCACAATATACATGATTTTCCTTGAAATCATGGCTCAGCAGACCACGCCAGTAAGTTTCAAAAGAGTTGTGAATGGAATGCCAGTGCCAGTACTCAACCATTGCCGCACCGGATGCCACATGACTGAAGGCCTGCTGACGAAGCTGTCCCGGATACGGCGTCCAGCATGGATAACCCTGCGCCTCGGTCTCAAGAACAAAGTAGTTGTTCTGTTTCAGAGAACGTGTCATATCACCACCGAAGGCGATCTCAGCGCCGGTCAGTTCATCCTGTGTCGGATGGTAAATATCGCATCCTGCCACGGTCAACGCTTCTCTTGCAATCTCAAAATGATTGTTTGCCGGCTGAACGCCGTAAGAATATCCGCGCCACTCAAAATCCAGATTGTGTGTGATAAACTGATCCGGACGGGCATATTCTTTTACAATATTGGACTGCCAGGTCAAAAACTCGGTAACCAGTCCACGGCGGAACTTGTCAAATTCAGCGCCAAGACTTCCGTTGATGGTTCCACGCACATCCGGGAAATCTTCCCAGTTATCCACACGGTTGCTCCAGTAATCCAGACCAAAAGCCGCATTCATGGCATCGGTGCTTCCGTCAAATTTTTCCTTCAGATACTCTACAAACGCCGCCTGTACGTTCGGACCTGCGGTATCATAATATTTTGTCTCATTATCCAGCTGGAAACCGATGATGCATTTGCGTCCCTGGCAGACTTCCAGCAATTTACGAATCACGCGCTCACCGTATTTCAGATAGTTCGGGTTTGTGATATCCATGATCTGACGTGCGCCGTACACACCTTCGCCCTGATGTGTCACTGCCAGAACCGTCGGATCCATTTTTACCAGCCAGGACGGAACCGCATAAGTCGGTGTACCGATGATAACGTCGATGCCTGCCTCTTCCATGGCGTCCAGCACCTTGGTCACCGTGGAAAAATCAAACTGACCTTCCTGCTTTTCGTAAGTGCTCCAGGTAGATTCTGCGATACGGACTACGTTAATACCCGCTGCTTTCATCATTTTGATGTCTTCCTCTAAACGGTCATACGGAAGATACTCATAATAATACGCTACCCCATACAGTAATTTGTTCATGAAAATGCCCTCCTTTTTTGGTGTTGACAGACGGTCGAAATGCGGAATTTTAATCTGTAAAGCGGCATGCAGGCTCACACGAACAATTTTCTATCTGCGCTGCGCCATCTATTGTTGCCTCCTTCCGTGAACTCACCCACAGCAACATCAGCTGTGGGCTCAGACACACTCCCGGAGGCAACATTATGCTCGCTCCGATAACGAAAATTGCTCTACCGTTTCGCCCTGCATGTCCGCTTTCACAGATTTATTCCTGCATTTCTACACATCAATACAATGCAACATTTTGTTCTTCGTCTTAAATGATTTATTGTCTTATGCATATAATCTTACAGTAAATATTTTTCTATGAAAAGAAAACCATTGTCCTAAAATGGACATCTATTATCCAGCCAAGGTGATTTCTGTAATCCTAATTTATGATGAGTACCAGTTCAACCTCACTGTTGTATCAAATTCAAGTCGAACGCACGTGAAATCTGGTGCGTGATTCTGGTCAGCGTAAGCGGACATATTCTTCTCAAAATTACTCTTCCTCTGCACTTTGTTCTAATGCCTTTAATACTTCTTCATCTTTCAAGTGTACATGAATGCCGTTCACTTCTACTTCATCCGTCAGCGGAATTACAAGGCATGGCACGCCATCGATCATGCGTGTTTCCACAAGACCAGCCTGTTCCGGACTTACTTTCACTGTCATCTGCGGTGTCTTTACTTCAAACTTACGTGTATCGGAAATATTGTTTGCCATGACGGTCATCTGCGCACCGATTTCCTCATCATACTGTTTTTCAAACTGTTCCAGATTTTCCTCCGGTGCACCGCTGCGCTCTAAAAGTTTACGCACCTGCATTTTATCCAGTTCCAACGGTTCTCCACTTTCTTTCTGCTCCTCGATCATCTCGTTGAGGTTTTCATGGATGTTACGCACCACATCGTATACACACTCCTCTCCAAGAGTATCTTCTATGATTGTCTGGAAAGATTCTTTCTGCTGTGGCGCTGGAATTGGCTGTACACAGCCAAGCAGCTGTTCGGTAATGTCCGGACAGAGTTCCTTTGCATTTTTGGAATAGTAAAGCAGACGATGAATATCTGTGTTACGATCCTGAAATGCCGGGAATAAAAATCCCTGCTCTGGCATATCTACCAACCAGTCACGAATGCGGTCCTCGATGCTGTTTGTCTCCGCATTATAGCAAAGTCCGGCTTTTGACAGCGTTACCGGGCACAGACAGCACAGCACAAAGTTATATATGTAATCCGATGCATCGTCCATTTCCAGACCATCGGATGTTTTCATCGGAATATCATAAGAACCATGCACCAGCAAGATCAGATAATTTTCCGGATGATAATAAGTCTCAATAATGCGGTCATAAAAAGCATCCAACATCGTATCATCTTTTAACTCACTGTCACGCAGCGCCATCAGACTTTTCTGTGTACCTTCGCCCATTTCCTGTTCCAACGGAAATTCCATATTCAGCAGGTTTTTCCCCAACGTACCGGACAGACTTTTCCGAAAAATATCCAGATATTTATAAATTTCTTCTTCCGGAAGGGATAAAAATGCTTCCTTAAACTGCACAACTTTATTTTTATCTGCGTCCACATAACACCCACAAAGTCGGTTCAGACAACAGCGCTCTTTCGTAAATAACTTTTTGATTTCTGTAACTTCTTTTTTATTCATATAAATATTGCTCCTTTATTCTGGCATAAACTTCTGTGTCATTTCAATAAATGCCTTCATCGCCGGTGACACCCATCGGTTTTTGCTGTAGATTACCTGCATCAACATAGACAACTGAAATCCTTTTACGGAAAATAATGCGACTTTTTTCTCTCGCAATGCTTCTTCCAATGTAAATCTCGGAAGCAGAGATACTCCCAGATTTTCTATAACCGCATCGATAATCAGACGGGTGTAACCAATTTCGGTAATAGACGGTCTGCGTCCCCGCTGTTCCACCACATATTGTTCAAAAGCCTGACGATAATTGCAGCCTTCCTCGATCATAATAAAGTTTTCTTCCAAAACGGTATCTAACGGAATATCTTTTTTTCCCGCAAAAGGATGGTTTGCCGGACAGAAAAAACGGATTTCCGTCGGCACTTCATGAGCAGTCATCCAGTTAATATGGTTGATCTTGTTATCTACCGTCAAGATCAGATCCAGCTTGCCCTTTCCAAGCAGTTCCATACATTCCAGTGTCGTTGCCACCACGACCTTCACATTTGCCTTTGGATAACGCTTCTTAAACTCCCGGAAAATAATGCCGTAGCGGGAAGCACACAGCGTCTCCATGATTCCAACGCTGACTTCTCCGCTTGGTTCTTCCCCTTCCGCAAAATGCTCCAGCGCCATTGCCTCACAGCGTTGCAGATCATAAGCATAATCCAGAAATTCCTTTCCTGCGGCAGAAAGCACCGCACTTTTTCCATTTCGTTCAAACAGAGATACGCCCAATTCCCGCTCCAGAGTCTGAATCTGCATCGTCACAGTCGACTGTGCATAACCAAGATCAGATGCAGCTCTGGAAAAATTGCCGATCTCTGCGATTTTAATAAACGTTTTTACATTTCGTAGTTCCATTTTTTCACCATTTACATTATATTTGTCCCACAACGCTATCCATACTCAGGAAATTTTCATTTCCGAAACATGTCGTTTCCATTGTAAAACGTACTTTTCTCTCATGATTTATTGTATCGGGAATTTCGATGGAAGTAAACCTTTATCGTTCATTTTTTTTGATTTCACATATCACTTTTTTCAATTTTACAAATAGGTAACTATGTAGTATTCTAATATCAGAAATTGAACGAAATTTCAAAATCACTTTTTTACAACTCTCAACAAACAATCAAAAAAGCCTGTCCAATGGACAGGCTTTTTTGATACCTTGTTTGCGTGGCTTAAAATTTTATTTTAATTAACTTCTCATTATGTTAATCTTGCGCATGCAACACGGCGCTTATTTTTTCCAGGAAGTATATGCATGCGTGTCACTCGGTGCCACGGCGTAAATGGAACAAAGCAGAAACGAACTCCTACGAAAGAACCATTGAAAAATTTTCGTTGTGAGCACTGCGTCTAGCCCGACCGCGAGAGTGTGTCTGAGCCAACAGCTGGTTTTGCTGTTGGTGAGTTCGCGGAAGCGGTCGAAAATAAGCGACGCAGCGCTCACAGAAAATTTTTCAGGTTCTTGTAGGAGTTCGTTTCTGCTTGTTCCAAATTATCCTAAACAAAAATTACTTACCAAAAATCATTTTCGCACAACCATACATTCCGGCATCATTTCCAAGGGAAGCCAATACAAATTTTGTATCCTCACATGCCTGGAATGCACGCTCTTTAAAATGTTTCTGAACAACATCCAGCAGAATCTGTCCGGCTTTTGAAACACCTCCGCCAATAACAAACATTTCTGGATCTGCCACGCAGGCAACGGAAGCCAGTGCACCGCCAAGAATCGTACCAAGTTTCTCTACCAGTTCCAAGGCAACTGCATCTCCTGCTTTTGCAGCATCAAAAATATCTTTCGCTGTCACTTCCGGCAGATCACGCAGAGTTGTTGCCGCATCATCTGCCGCCAGGCGTTTTTTCGCCAGACGTACAATTCCGGTTGCAGAAGCATACTGCTCCAGACATCCGCATTTTCCGCAGCCGCAGACATCTGTCTCTGTATCAGACACCTTCATATGTCCAATCTCTCCGCCTGCTCCGTGTACACCGCCAATGATAGAACCATTGATGATAACACCACCACCGACACCGGTTCCAAGTGTAACCATAACACCGTTTTTGCAACCCTGTCCGCCGCCTTTCCACATTTCTCCAAGTGCAGCTACATTTGCATCATTTCCTACTTTTACTGGGAGTCCGATTTTACCGGAAAGAGTCTCTGCCACATCAAAAGTTCCCCAGCCAAGATTTACACACTGGCACACGATGCTGTCATTTTTAACAGGTCCCGGAACACCGATTCCAATGCCTTCCACGTCATCTTTACTGATTCCTGCATCTGCCATTTTTCCTTCTAATGAAGCAACGATATCGTCTAAAATAGATGCTCCGTTATTTTCTGTATTCGTCTTAATTTCCCATTTATCCAAAATCACGCCGGTATTGTCAAACAATCCAATCTTACATGTGGTTCCACCTACATCAACACCAAATCCATATTTTTTCATTTTACCCTACCTCGTTATCTCTAAATTTTGTTTTACCCTTATTGACCTCAGTATAGCACATTCTCTGTTTCTGTCTCAATGCCAGATTTCCACATTTTTGACTGATTTTTTGTATATTTCCGAACATCAGGAATTCAAGTCGAACGCACGTGAGACTTGGTGCGTGATTCTGGTCAGCGCAAGCTGACATCTTCTTTTCAGAATCACTGCACTCTACACTCCGTTCCGGTCGGCGCAAAACCATTGTCTCCCAGACAATGTGCGCCCTCGCGGAACACTTATCTCAGTCGGAGATTGAACTCCCACTGAGAAATACTTGTTACTACTCACCACTTGCAGAAGTGGGAGTCTCAACTCAGACTGAGATAAAAAACATCCCAAAATACTATGATATCCTCTGCCATCTGCCCTATGATATCTAACGTACTTTGAGATGTTTTTTCATTTTTTCGTTATCGGATACTGAATTACTATTTGTTTCCAATATCGTATGGTGTTGTCTGGTATACATAATAGTTTAACCAGTTTGAGAACAATAACTGTCCTGCAGAACGCCATCTTACAATCGGTTTCTTGGTCGGATCATCATCCGGATAATAGTTATACGGAATGTGTGGATGTAATCCTTTCTCGCTGTCACGCTGATACTCCAGCGCCAGTGTATTTGCATCATATTCCAGATGACAAAGCACAAAAAAGTTTTTGGAATCCGTCGTTTTCAAAATCGTAGGACCGCCCTGTTCGCTGTCTGCAATCAGTTCCAGTTCCGGGACTTTATCCACATCTTTCTTCAAGATGCCCACTTCCCGGGAATGTGGTGCTAAAAATACATCATCAAATCCCCTGAATAATGGTGAACTCTGTTTCAAAACGGTATTCGGATAAACACCGGAAAGTTTTTCCGGGTATTCCACGGTCGGTATTCCGAAATGATAATAGAGTCCCGCAAGCGCACCCCAGCAGATGTGCATCGTTGAGTGTACATGTGTCTTTGCCCAGTCCATAATGGTGCAAAGTTCTTTCCAATAATGTACTTTCTCATACGGCACAAATGCCAACGGAGCTCCTGTGATAATAAGTCCGTCGAACCATCGATCCTTTACCTGCTCAAATGTCGTGTAGAAAGACTCCATATGCTGCGTATCCACATGCTGTGGCGTATAGCTTGCAGTCTGCAGAAATTCTACCTTAATCTGAAGCGGCGTATTTGAAAGTTTCCGAAGTAGCTGATTCTCTGTGATCACCTTGGTAGGCATCAGGTTCAGAATCAGTACATTCAGAGGACGGATATCCTGATGCATCGCCCGATACTCCGTCATAACAAAAATATTCTCGCTTTCAAGAACTGCTGTAGCTGGCAGTGAATCCGGTATTTTAATCGGCATATCCTTTTCCTCCTTTTTCTAGTTTCAAGATTCTCCTTTGAATCTTGTAGAACTCTCCTTTGAGTCCCCGCAGATAGTTCTATTCTATCTGTTATCCATAAATAAATCAACACTTATTTTTTTCATAGTTCATGTATCACAGATGTTTAGAGGATGATCATGCCCACAAAAGAATTTATATTTCCTTCTTTAATGTATGTACCACTTTTACGATCAGTGGGATTACCATAGCGATCCACACCACCGGCTCAGCCCAGATAATGCCCCAGTATGCAAACACCGGCGCAAATACAAAGGCAAAAATAATTTTTCCCGCAAGCTCAATGCAGCTGGAAAATACCGGAATCACGCGGTCTCCAAATCCCTGCATGGAATTTCGCAAAATCACGATCACACCGCACACGATAATAAAGGACATATCTACTTTCAAATACATGCTTCCCCAGTAGATTACCTCCGCATCCGTGGTACTTGCCACAAACCGGATCAGCGCACCTTCCACCGTATGACAGATAATAAAAACTGCCACGCTCCAGATTGCCGCAATCAGCAAAGATGCCCGTATTCCCTGACGAATCCGGTCAAAACGCTTTGCACCGTAATTTTGTCCGCAGTAAGTCGCCATAGCAGAGCCAAGCACGCTCATCGGAAGGGACATGATCTCAAATACTTTTCGCGCCGCGGTATGTGCCACGATCACTGTCGTACCAAAGGTGTTGATGGCAGACTGCAGCATGATCGTTCCGATGCTTACCAGGCAGGACATTAATCCCATAGATAAACCACTTTTGTACATTTCCACAATCAGTTCTTTCTCCGGTCGAAAATCTGATTTTTGCAAATGTAAAATCGGGAATTTCCGGAAAATTCGAACAAAACATAAAACTACGGAAATTAACTGTGCCAGCACCGTTGCGTACGCCGCTCCCTGAACTCCCATATGAAATTCAAGAATAAACAAATAATCCAGTCCGATATTGCTGACCGTTGCCAGGATCAGGAACAATAACGGTGTCAGCGAATCTCCGATCGCACGCAATGTATTGGCACACAGATTATACAAAACCGTGGCAAACAGTCCCACGATCAGCACGCTGATGTACGCGTAAGACATTGCAAACTGTTCCTCCGGAACATTCAGCAAATGAAGCAATGGCTGCAATACAAACATCAAAACCACCACCAGAACCGCTGTGGTCAGTACACCAAGCTCGATTGTCATAGCAAAAGATTTTTTCAGCCGTTTCATATTGTCAGCACCAAAGCACATCGCTGTGATCAGGGAAAATCCTAATGTCAGACCATTTAAAAATCCGGTCATCAGCGTATGTAAGGTGGACACAGAACCAACCGCTGCCAGTGCTTCCGTTCCTAATGTACTTCCAACAATTTTGGTATCTACCAGACTATATAATAGCTGAAAAATATTCCCCCAGAAAATAGGGATGGAAAACAAAAGAATCTGTTTCCAAGGGGTTCCTTCTGTCAATGTTTTCGTTTTACCCATTTGTCATAACTCCTTTCCAAGAGTGTCGTGACAGACCCTCATACTGTTGTTTCTTATATTATATAAAATTCAACTCCGACAACTTATTTCTTACATTTTGGTAACCTTAGCAAGTATAAAGATTTATTGGACGAATTGCAAGTGAAATGTTACACTAATGTATAGTGCCCAGTTGATAATAATTTCCTTTTTTACACAAATTTTTGGTAAAAACCGGGAAAATCCACTTCTGGGAAAATGTAGTATACACAATCTACAAGGGGATAAATGAATGGATAAACAGAAAAACAAATATTATTACCTGAAAGGGATTAAGAATGGTATGCCGATCTGTCTCGGATATCTGGCAGTTTCCTTTACACTGGGAATCACTGCCCGCAATGCCGGTATGACAGCCTGGCAGGCGATGCTGACCAGTCTTGCCTGTAACGCATCCGCCGGACAGTATGCCGGATTTACGGTTATCGCCGCCGGTGGATCTTATTTTGAAATGATTTTAATGGAACTTGTGGCAAATGCACGTTATCTTCTGATGTCCTGTTCCTTAAGCCAGAAGTTTTCTTCGGAAACCGGGCTTTTACATCGTATGCTGGTAGGCTATGATGTCACCGATGAAATTTTCGGTGTCGCGGTCTCAGAACCTGGAAAACTGAATCCGTTTTACAACTACGGTATGATGACTGTGGCAATTCCGGGATGGAGTCTTGGAACATTCTTCGGTGTCATTATGGGAAACATCCTTCCGGCAAATATTGTCAGTGCGTTGAGCGTCGGATTGTATGGTATGTTTCTTGCTATCATTATTCCGCCAGCAAGAAAAAGCAAGGTTATTGCGGCTCTGGTCACCATCTCTATGGTTTCCAGCTACATATTCTCACGGTTACCGGTGATTTCCAATATTTCGTCCGGTATCCGCACGATTATTCTGACCGTGGTCATTGCAGGTATCGCGGCGGTGCTGTTCCCGGTAAAGGAGGAAGACGAACATGAAGCATAATATTTATATTTACATTCTGGTCATGTTTGCCGTGACCTACCTGATCCGTGTTTTGCCGTTGACGCTGATCCGGAAAGAGATCAAAAATAAGACCATTCGGTCGTTTCTGTATTATGTGCCTTATGTCACGCTGGCGGTTATGACGT
The DNA here is from genome assembly GCF_003481835.1 of Roseburia sp. OM02-15. Classification (NCBI taxonomy): domain Bacteria; kingdom Bacillati; phylum Bacillota; class Clostridia; order Lachnospirales; family Lachnospiraceae; genus Roseburia; species Roseburia sp. OM02-15. The sequence goes on along the minus strand of NZ_QULX01000022.1, from coordinate 8,262 downwards.
TTCCGGCAATTATGGAAGCGACAAACAGTCCGCTTGCAGGACTTGCGGCACTGATTGTCGGAATCATTCTCGCATGGTGTGGACGAAGCCTGTTTCAGGTTGCGGTATTGTCCTGCGTGGTAGTGTTCGTGCTGGAATTATTTTTGTAATGTGGCTATACTTTAGGATTATGAAAGCGGACTCAGACAATCTTTCCTCGGCAAGCGATTGTTAGCTGCAGAGGTAAGATTGTCTGACTGGCGCTTTCACTAACTTATGTATTAATTACAAGAAACTATAAAAGTTCCTCTGCCATAGCGTCAAGTTCTTTCTCGTTTTCCTCACTCAGAGAAGACATAATTTTTACAGAGTGCTCAAGCCATGTAATCTCTTTGCTCTTCTCAAACATACCTGTCATCACACGGGCAGCTGTCGGAGCCCAGGAACCATTCTCAATCAGACCAATGGTACGTTTCTGATAATTACGCTCTGTCAGATGCTCAATAAATGTCTTCATGAACGGGAACACATCCCCATTGTAAGTTACAGTTGCCAGAACCAGTTTTCCGTAACGGAATGCATCTTCTACTGCCCCTGCCATATCCTCACGGGCAAGGTCACATACAACTACTTTCGGGCAGCCTTTTGCTTTCAGCTTCTCAGCCAGCAGCTCTGCTGCTTTTTTTGTATTTCCATAAACAGATGCATATGCGATCATAACACCTTCGGACTCTACGCCATAAGAGGACCAGATGTTGTATTTCTCAATATAATGTCCCAGATCTTCTGTCAGAACCGGGCCATGTAACGGGCAGATAATCTGAATATCTAAAGTTGCAGCTACTTTCAGCAGGTTCTGCACCTGTGCACCGTATTTTCCAACGATTCCGATATAGTAACGACGTGCTTCGCCATCCCAATCTTCCTCTACATCTAATGCGCCGAATTTTCCAAATCCGTCTGCGGAGAACAGGACTTTATCTGTGCTGTCGTATGTTACCATAACTTCCGGCCAGTGAACCATCGGTGCAAATACAAATGTCAGCTCATGTTTTCCAAGGCTTAAGGTCTCACCATTTTTTACTTCTACTGTTTTTCCGTCAAGGTTCAGTCCACGGAAGAAGTTTTTCATCATGGTAAATGTCTTTGCATTTCCAACGATCTGCGCATTCGGATATTTTTCTGCAAATACTTCGATATTTGCTGCGTGATCCGGCTCCATATGCTGAACAATCAGATAATCCGGTGTTGCGCCATCCAGCACGTTCTCGATATTTGCCAGCCATTCCTCACCGAAATTGCCATCTACGGTATCCATAACGGCGATTTTCTCATCACGGATCACATAAGAATTGTATGCCATTCCGTTCGGAACGATATACTGTCCTTCAAACAGATCCACTTCGTGATCATTTACGCCTACATAAATAATGTCCTCTGTAATTTTCATTGCGATACACTCCATATAATTTTTTACTTATTCATCTCACGGGCTTTTCCCACGATAATAATAGGGGATTAGTCCAAACTACTACGGGTTGCTTCTCATATTATAGCCAGAAATGCCAGCTAGCGCAACTCCTGCTCGAAAAATAATTGTTTTACAACTAATCTGTAATCAGACAGATGCTGCGCCTTCCGGATCTTTTTCTCGTACTTTTCCGTATTTGTAAAAGACCACGCCAGATAAAACCACAGTTCCTTCATTTTAAAAAGTACGTTTCGTTCCCCAGACATCTCCTGCGTATAGTCTGCAAGCAAACGTTCGTGAAACTCCCAGAGGCGTTCTTTGGAAAGTTTCTCAGTTCCCCGGATTTCGCCAAACAATGCTGGATTTGCCAGCACACCTCGTCCAAGCATTACGCCAGAAACATCCATCTGTTTCATTACCTGCTGATATTTCTCTTTATTGAAAATATCTCCATTGTACACAACCGGATTTTTTGATTTTTCCAGCGCATTCAGAAAACTTTCCATCCGCGGTGTGTTTTTGTAGTAATCCGTCTGTACTCTCGGATGAATGATCAGTTCTGACACCGGAAATTTATTGTATATATCCAGCAGATGTTCAAATTCTTCCTCATCTTCCATACCCAAACGGGTTTTTAGAGACAATCGGATATTGAGCTTACTGTACACTTCCTCCAGAAACTGTTCCAGTGCATCCGGTTTTGCTAAAAATCCTGCGCCCCGGTATTTTGTCACCACTGTGCGGGACGGGCAGCCCAAATTCAGATTTATTTCCTTATATCCCAGCTGTTCCAGTTCCTGCGCCGCTTTCAAAAAGATCTCCGCATTGTTTGCCATGATCTGAGGAACCAGCGTAATGTCTTCATTATGCTCCGGCGCAATGTCCTTATATTCCTTCGGGCTGATGCTCCGATTTTGGTTCGGTGCCAGAAACGGCGAATAATATTTATCTGCTTTTTCAAAATAATCTGCCTGTGCATTTCGGTAAATATATCCGCCAATTCCCTCCAGCGGTGCAAAATATAAATTCATACTATAATATTACTCCATACGCTTCTCATTTGTTTTCTAATAGTTATGCTTCTTAAATCTGATATACCTTTGTCTCGTACGGTTCCAGTGCAACCTCGCCTTCGCTCTCTGCGGTTGTATACAGATCTGTCATCCGTGTTTTTAATGTGATATTCTGTTTTTCGCTACTGTAATTCAGTACAAAAATATACTTCGCATCATTTTTCTCACGTACAGCAATCTCACAGTCAGCCGGCAGCTCGATCAGCTCTTTCCACGGATCGATCACACCAGTGTACGTCAGAAATTCTGTCACATTCTGACGGGTAAATGTTCCGCCAAAGTGTAATGTATAGCCCTGCTGTGTGTTGGTGCGGATCAGCGCCGGACGACCTGCGTAATAATTGGATGTGTATTTTGCAAGCACTTCCACATCATCACCTGCCGCAGCCAGAATATCATTGAAAACACCGGTCTCAATCTCTTTACCATTCCAGTCCATGGATACCGGATCATCTGCCGGTCCCACGAAGGTAAATTCTTTTACATCGGTATGGCTTACATTTGTCAGTAATCCCGGCATCGGCTCCATCACGCAATGACCGTGTTTGTCTTTCTGTCCGGTACGCGCGCCGATGATCAGTTTTCCACCTGCTTTTACATACTCTTTCAGCACTTTTGCACGTTTCTTTGTCAAAATCAACGGATGCGGATAAATCAATACCGGATATTTTTTCAGTTCTTCCAGTTCGGTGCTGTCTTTCAAATAGAAAACATCCATCGGTGTGTGACTGAGCTGTGCTGCCACGAAAATCTCTTTTTCGCTCTTTTTCATCAGACGCTCATGCCATACATCCAGCTGTGCATCCCACACGTTATCATAATCTTTAACTAAAGCAAATGCTGCTTTGTATTCTGCGCCGGTCACGCCTTCAATCGCCTGTACCCGATGCCAGATGCGGTTTACTTCTGCCAGTTTACGGTTGTAGCGATTGTCGTAATCTAAAATTCCATGCCAGTAGATCTCGGTTCCTACTGTTGCGGTACGCCAGCGGAAGAAGCTTACATAATCAGCGCCGTGAGCGATACTCTGCATGGTCCATAAAGTCATCTGTCCCGGTTTCGGTGCCGGTGCTTCCATTCGTGTATTCCAGCCGTTTGCACCGGACTGCTGCTCCATAATACCAAAATGTGGGCAGATGGAACGCACTTCTGTCAGATTTTTACTCCATTTCCGGTCGTTGAGGTCATCAGAATGTTTTGGATCTTCGATCAGGCAGTATGCAAAGTTTGGATAGGAATCATAGGTCAGAACATCCAGACACTCGTCTTCCATCTTGTGGTTGTCCACATTGCCAAAAATACCGTTTGTGGTAATGAAATCTTCCGGTTTCTTGTATTTGCGGATGATATCGCTCTGCATTTTGCAGAAACGAATCGTGCTGTCAGAAATAAAACGATAATAATCTAACACCTGATGCGGATTTGTGGAATCATGCACGGTCGTACGCGGCACATAAATCTCTTTCCAGTTTGTATAAGTCTGGTTCCACACAATGGTTCCCCATGCCTCATTCAATGCATCCAGTGTTTTATATTTTTTCTTCAAAAATTCGCGGAACGCAAGGGTATCGCTCTCGGAATAAAACTCGTCCACTTCACAGTTTAACTCATTGTCAATCTGCCAGCCCACGATACACGGACGTTTGCCGTAATGTTTTGCCACTTTTTTGACAATCCGGGCGGATAATTCCTGATAAATCGGAGAATTGTAATTGTAGTGGCGGCGCATGCCATGATAAAATGGTGTGCCATCCAGACGACAGTTCAATACTTCCGGATATTTTTCCGTCAACCAGACTGGTGGTGTCGCTGTCGGTGTGCCAAAGATCACCTTCATCTGTTCCTCTTCTGCCACATCCAGAAATTCATCAAAAAATTCGTAAGTAAATTCCCCTTCGCGTGGTTCAATCTTGTTCCATGCAAATTCTGCGATTCGAATGGTAAAAATTCCATTTTCTTTCATGCGGCGAAGATCGTCACGCCACAGTTTTTTATCCCAATGTTCCGGGTAATAGCAGGTACCCAGTGAAAGTTTTTCCCATTTGAAATTTTGTTCCGCTCTCATAATAGCTTCTCCTTTTTCAACACATTACATCTCTTTGTTTCCACATAATACCAGATGAAAAATCAGTTTCTTACATCTAATATAACCATTTCGGTCAGATACTATCATGATAGCATTTCAGAATGTAGAAAACAACAAAAAAACTGGAAAGCCTTTCGACTTTCCAGCGCCCCTGCCAAGAGTCGATGCGACAGGATTTGAACCTGCGACCTCTGCGTCCCGAACGCAGCGCTCTACCAAACTGAGCCACGCATCGTTATTTTGTTTTCTGTAGTGCACCGCCGCGCTACTTGACATATAATACAGGAAAAGGTGTTGTTTGTCAACACCTTTTTTCATTATTTTCCAAAATAATTTTTTATTCCCTGTAATAAGCCTTCTGCCTGGTTATTTAAAGTACCGTCACTGTGATCGGAACATGCATTTCCAAGCTCGATATCGACAGATGGTATTGTACTGTAGGATGTCTGCGTCAGGTCAATGCTCATGCTTCCGCCGCCATTGATCTTACAGCCCTGTCCACGCAGTCCATCTACTAAAGATGCACCCAGCGCATTGTGCTGTTTCCAGTGAGAAGCCACCGGCTCCATCCCCTTGATTCCATCCGGTACGGAAATGTAAAAGCATCCTTTATCATAGCTTAATCCGTCACCGTCCCAATGTAAGGAAATATGACAGTCTGCTACATTATTGCAGATTACGGTTCGTGCTACATTATCAAGCTGTACGTCAGAGCCATCCCGCACCATCAGCACATCATAACCTGCTGCCAGCAGTTTATCCCGAAGGATTTCTGCCATGCGCAGCGTCACACTGCTCTCTGTTGCACCATCATTAAATGTCATGCCGCCGGAAACTGCCGTTGCTTTCGTTGCACCAGCTGCGGTACTTCCACCGGTTGTTTTGGCTGAGCCATCCGGGTGGCATAAAGTTTTGGCACTGCTTCCACCGGAAGTTCCATGTCCTGCATTGACACCAACAACGATTCCTTTTCGGTTTCCACTTGCTTTATACATGACAGCTGCCCCGGAATGGATCGCTGAATGATCTGCATACTGCCAGCTTCCATCCAGATAAATCTCCTGACGGTCAGCATAGCTTACCGGTGCACTCTGTGCCGGTTCCTGGCTGCTGTTGTCCTGAGTTGCTTCCTGTTCTGGTTCCTGAGTCTGTGTATCCTCTGTATTTTGTGATATATCGCCCTGCACTTCTTCTGATTCCGGAAGTTCCACCTGCTCCGGCTGTTCCTCTGACAGATCCGGTGTTTCTCCCTCTGAAATGCTTGTTTCTGCGCCAGTTTCACTTGTAACACTCTGTACATGATTGGAAGATACTTCTTTTTTTCCACAGGATGACAGTCCCACTGCCAATACTCCTGCAAAAGCTAATACCATTAATCTTTTTTTCATCATATATTATTTTTCCTGGCATCCCGGGCAATGTCTTGCCAGATGCTCATCGATCAACTGTTTTAAAGTTACGCTGTCTACATAATCAGAGATAACTTTATACATACCTTCCCAGAAACCTACCGTCGCACAGTCATGATAACGCTCACACTCGTTTTCCGGTGTTTCCAGACACGCGATCGGTGCAAAACTTCCCTCAATCGCACGTAAAATTTCTCCTGCTGTATATTTATCTGCTTTTCTGCTGAGACGATATCCGCCCTGTGCACCACGAACGCTACGCACCAGTCCGGCACGGTGCAGCGGTGTCACAATCTGCTCCAGATATTTGATGGAAATATTCTGACGTGCAGAAATGTCTTTCAGTGAAATATATTTTTCTTCGCCACCATTGACCCCAAGGTCAACCATTAGACGAAGCGCATATCTTCCTTTTGTTGATACTTTCATGTTGCTTCCTCCTTGCAATCTATACCATAGCTGTTCAGGATAGATACAATACTGTACCTTCCCTTTCCCTATGGATTCTGTAAAATAAATTTATTATATTTCATTATATTCCTACATGATATATAGTATTTATTTTAATATACTTTTCAAATTCTTGCAAGGCGGGAATTTGAAACAAAACAAAGCGCATGCCGTTACGCACACGCTCTGTCAGTTTTTTCTTTTTTAATATTTCTGTTGTTTAGTTATTCATATTATCCGTAATGTTATATTCTGCTTTCAGAGATACAATTTTCTGGTTAAACAGTGTATCCAGTGTCTCATATCCGGCAAATGTATTATCTCCGCTCGTGAAACTTTCATCATCTGACCACCAGCTCGCCTCTGGAACATCATAATCCATAATATCTGTATAAAGAGAACCATCACTGTACTGAATTATGTTGTGGAAGTTCACATAATAATACTCTATATCAGATGTTCCATTATTAGAAGTTAATTTATAAATCATATATAATTCATTCTGATTATAATAATAACCATCTGTTGATTGTGACATGCTCCCACCACTTAAATCACAGATTTTGAAGTGGGGGCTTCTTGCTCAATGGCTCTACTGAGCCAAGTATCTACAAGCTATCCTCGCGTGCCCCGCGATTTATTTTTTACCCAATTAGGGGATATCTTCCGGTCTGGTTACAGACAGTTTCTGTCTATCCTGCCAACAGCATACGACGTGCTTCTTCACGGATATTGATTGCCGCATTCAGATCTCGGTCCATCTGGTTCCCACACGCACAGATATATACTCTGTCCGAAAGTTTCAGTTCTTCCTTCACCCTGCCACATTTACAGCACTTTTTACTGGATGGAAAAAAGCGATCCACCCGTACAATTTTCTTTCCTTCCCATTTCAGCTTATATTCCAGCAGCTCCCGGAACATTCCATACCCATTATCCATGACACTTTTTCCAAAATGCATGCACTGGCTCATTGCTTTCATGTCTATGTCTTCTACTGCAACGACATCATATTCGTCTGCGATTCTGCGGCTCAGTTTATGCAGAAAATCCCGCCTCTGATTCCGAATCTTTTCATAGCATAATGCAACCCGTTTTTTCTGCCGGAAATAATTCCGGCTTCCTTTCTCACAATGGGATAACTTCCGCTGTTCCCTTGCAAGCCGCTCCTCGCTTTTTCTGAAATAACCAGCATCTTCTTTTTTTATATTTTCTGAAAACACAGCCATTCCACGCATCGCATAGTCGATCCCCAGTATTTTTGCATCTTCATAAGCCACTCCTCCTGTTTGGTTCTCACAGTCAGATATTTCATATAAAAGACTTGCATAATACTTTCCGGAAGGTTCCATGCTGACCGTTACGGATTTTAAACGATATTTTTCCGGTATATCCCGGTGCTTTTTCATACGGATCCACGTAAGTTTCGGCAGTTTTATCCGGTAATCTTCTACCTGAATATTTCCATTTACCCGGTTCGTCGTATAACTTTTTCTGCTTCTGTGTTTTGACTTGAATTTTGGGAAACCACTTTTCGGATCCCTGAAAAAATTTTTATATGCTTTTTCCAAATGCAGCTGCACATTTGCAAGTGCCAGAGCATCCACTTCTTTCAAAAACGGATATTCTTTTTTATACATCGCCGGTGTATTCCGCAGCATCTTTTTCGAGACTTCATATTCCCGTATCTTATCGCTCAGCATCTGGTTATACAGAAAACGGCAGCTACCAAAGGTCTTTGCAAGCAGGTTTTTCTGCTCTCTGGTTGGATATATCCGAAAACGATATGCCATG
>NZ_QULX01000021.1:27601-44134 GCF_003481835.1 Roseburia sp. OM02-15 | reverse complement strand
GTAACAGTAGATACATATGATGAGTTCCTGAAAACATATGCAGATACCATCTACAATCTGCCAGAATAATTAAAACATAAGAAACGAAGTTAGAAAATAATTTTGGAGGCAATATATGAGTGCACAAGGTTTAAGTAAGCAGTCGAAAAAGAAAATGATTACTTTCGCAGTCATCGCAGTAGCGGTCATTGTAGCAATCATTATCTTAAACGTACTGACAGAAGGCAAACTGCTCAACCCGAAGAACCTGAAAAACGTTCTTGCAGGTTCCGTAGTTCCGACATTAGTAGCTTTTGGCTTTTTGATCGTATTTACCGGTAACGTAACAGACCTTTCCCCTGGTGGAATCGTAATCTTAGCCTGTACAGCAACCGGTCTTCTTGGAAACGCATACGGCGTTCCGGTAATGGTAATCGGCGGTATCGCAGTTGGTGTTGGATGTATGCTGTTAAACTTCTTAGTTTACCGTATTACAAAGATCCCGCCATGGATTGCAGGACTTGGCCTTTTGATGGTATATGAGGCGATCGCCGTAAACTATGCAAACAGCGTAGCTGCAAAAGGACAGAAAGTTGTTGTTATGAACAATGACATCCGTTTCTTAGGACAGCAGCCGGGTATCTACATTTGCTGGATCATCGGTATCGTTGTTGCATACATCATCTTTAATCACACATCACTTGGTATCAACTACCGTGCAACCGGTGACAACGAAGATGTAGCAAAGGTAATGGGTATCAACGTAGATAAAGCGATGATCCTTGGCGGTATCGTAGCAGGTGCATTCTTTGGATATGCAGGTGTTATCAAAGAGAGCTACGCAGCATTCGTAAATGCACAGTCAGGTCTGACCAGTTTAAGTACCACATTCCAGCCGATGGCAGCAGCGTTACTGGCACTTGCTCTGGCAAGCTCCATCAATGTTATCATTGCGGTACCGATTTCAACATTCCTGATCACACTGATCTTTAACGTGTTGACATTATTTGGTGTTCCGTCTGGTACATTCCAGGATTTCATCCTTGGTGTTATCGTAATCCTGTTTGCTATCTTAGCACAGCGTAAAGTTAAGGGGGTTGTCAAGTAATGAGCGAAGTATTGTTGAAAATTGAAAACCTTAACAAAAGTTTTGGAATTACACATGCAAATGTAAATATCAACTTTGAGTTAAAAGCCGGAGAAGTTCGCGGACTTGCCGGTGAGAATGGTTCCGGTAAATCCACACTTCTGTCCCAGATCGCAGGTCTGTACGGAAGTGATTCTGGAAAAATGTACATCCGTGGAGAAGAGTATTCTCCGAAAAACCCGGTAGATGCCAACAACCATAAAGTAGCAATGGTCGTACAGGAGTTGGGAATGATCGGTTCTCTTCCGGCAAGCATCAATATCTATCTTGGAAAAACAAAGAAATTTATCAAAATGAACGACCTGCAGGATCAGGCAAACGCAGTTTCCGATCGTTGGGGACTTCCGAGAGTAAACCTGAAACGTATGGCAGGCAGCATGAATATTGAGAACAGAAAAATGGTCGAGCTGATCCGTGCACTGGCAGCTGATCCGGACATTCTGATTCTGGATGAGGTGACACAGTCACTTTCCCACGATAACCGTAAAGTTTTATATAATCTGATCGAAAAATTCAAAGGCGAAGGACGTTCCATCATCCTGATCTCCCACGATCTGGACGAGGCAATCCAGCTGACAGACTCCATCTCCATCTTACGAGACGGTGAGCTGCTTGAGACAATTTCCAGTGAAGGTCTGAACGAAGACATTCTGAAACGCAAAATGGTAGGTCGTGAACTTGGCGGCGCTTACTATCGTACCGACTGGGAAAACGATTATGATGACGAAGTTGTATTTTCCATCAAAAACGTTACAACAGAGGGCGTAAAGAACTTAAATGTAGACTTACATAAAGGTGAGATCCTTGCATTCTGCGGACTGAGTGATTCCGGTATCCACGAAGTAGGTCCGATCGCGTACGGTCTGACCACACCGAAGGAAGGCGAAGTATTCCTGAACAAAGACAATGTCAAGATCACACAGTCTATTCAGGCACTGGAGCACAAGATGGCTTACGTTCCGAAGGATCGTGACGGCGAGGCTATGATGATGAAGACAACCATCATGAGAAACTTTGTACTTCCGTCCATCGAGGATGTTGCAGGAAAAGCAGGTTTCCTGAATTACGCACAGTTAAAGAAAATGGCAGAGGAAAACAGAAGATCTTTCCATCTGAAATGTACCGGCACCAACCAGAACGTAAACGGTCTGTCCGGTGGTAACAAACAGAAAGTAAACTTAGGAAGATGGCTTGCAAAAGATCTGAGCATCCTGATCGTTGACTGCCCGACACGAGGCGTTGACGTAGGTGTCAAAGCATATATCTATGATTGTCTGAGAGAAGCCAAGAAAAAAGGTATCGGCACGATCATGATCACCGATGAGCTGGTAGAGGCAATCGGTATGGCAGACAACATTGTAGTTATGAAAAACGGCGAAGTTAAGAAAACGATCGGACGTAGTTCCGGCTTCAACGAGGAAGAAATTATTGAGGTGATGGTATAATGAAAAAGCAGGGTAAAATTCAATTACTGGATATTGTGCCAATCTTTATTCTGGCAGGTATCTTTATTATCTTTACTGTCGCATCAAACGGTGCAACATTATCATCCTACAACTTAAAACTGCTCTGTACAAACGTGGTTCCGGTCATCATCGGAAGTTTGGGATGTATTTTCGTTATCGCACTTGGTGGTACAGATATTTCCATCGGTGCAAGTGCAGCTCTCTGTTCCAGCATCGCAGCAGTTATCTCTGCACAGACAGCAGGATGGGTGGCAATTCCGGTCACAATTATCCTTTCTACCGCTTTAGGTGCACTGATCGGTTTTATTGTTACAAAATTCCATGTAGGATCCTTCATGTGTACACTGGCAATCCTGATCGCAGGACGTGGACTGCTGAACTTTATGCTTCAGCAGAGCTCCATCGCAGCACCAAAAGGAATCAGCTTTGTAACATCTTTTGCATTTACAATTATTCTGCTGATTGCTCTGATCGTGATCGTATGGTTTGTATTTGAGTATACCAAATTCGGTTTCTACTGCAAATGTATCGGTGAGAACGAGAGAACCGTTCACTCCGTAGGTATCAACGTAAAGAAAATCCGTATCATCTGCTTCATGATCTCCGGTCTGATGGCAGGTATCATCGGTCTGGTACAGATCTGCCGTGTCGGTGGTTCTACAAGTACACTGTGTAATATGCTGGAGATGAAGGTTCAGATGGCGATCTTCCTTGGCGGTATTCTGACAACCGGTGGTTTTTCCGCAAAAATTTACAAACTGATCATTGGTTCCTTCACAATCGTAGTTATTGAGAACGGAATGATCATCCTTGGTGTATCCAGTGCCCTTTCAGAGGCAATCGAGGGAATTATCCTTGTTGCAATCCTGATCACAACTGTATACTGCAGCAAAGTGGCAGTAAATAAGGATCTGAAGATGGCAGCTCTGGCAGACAAGGAGAGTGTTGCAGAATCTGCGGCTCACTAATGAATGTTATTGAAAAATAGCGTCATACTATAAGAGATGAATTTATGCACTGGCAATGATTGCGTGTGTAACATTGTCAGTGCGTTTTAAATTCATAGGAAATTACAGAAATTCCTATGAACAAAGCACTTCGTGCAGATAATGCACATTCGCACAAGAGAAAATTATTGCGTTGCAATTGTGCTCAGCGCGGACAAGAAAGATGTGCTATTCAAAGATGATTATTACGGAAGTGCGCAATAGCACACTTTCTTGATAATAATAACGGAATCTGATGGAAAAGGGTTAGGTTCTATTTTTTTTTGACTTTTTTGTTGTTGAAGGGAGTTTTATTATGGAAAAAAACAAAAAAAATGGCAACTCATTGGTAAGTTTTGGTAAAGCCGGATGGGGTACGATCATTTTCTGTATGGCAATGTTCTGGTTCTTCGTAGGATTTTGTACAGATGGTAACAACATTACAGCACCGGCAGTAGCGGAACATCTTGGTATTCAGTCCGGAACAGTTCTGCAGATGAATTCTTACGGTGGAATTCTTGGTGTTATCTTCTACATTGCATTTTCCCAGCTGACCAAAAAGATTGGCGCCAGAAAAGTGGCAGCGATCACACTGATCATCTCCGGTGTTGCATATATTGTTATGGGTAACTGCCCGAATCTTGCAGTGTATACCATCGCTTATACCTGTCTGATTGGTTCTATTATGTCCGCAGGTTATGTGGCAGGTGGTGCGCTGGTAGCACAGTGGTTCCCGAAACGTAAAGGTGTGGTTATGGGATATACAACCATGGGATTAAATATCGCATCCGCAACCTGGGTTCCGATGATGACACTCATCATTGCAAAAATGGGATTTGAAAAAGGTGTTATCGTTCCGGGCGTTTTAGTAGCAGTTCTTGCAGTAATCGGTCTGGTATTTATGCGCGATACTCCGCAGGAACGTGGTTTAAATCCGGATATGGTATCTGACGAAGTGTTTAAAGCAGAGTACGATACAGACAGTGCAGAAGATGACAAACGCTGGACGGTTGGAAAACTGTTAAAAACTCCGGCAGTATGGACAGTAGGTATCGCAACAGGTCTCTTACAGTGCTGTTCTACCGGTGTTATGAGTCAGCTGGTGGTACGAAACCAGGAGCTTGGAATGTCTGCAACTCAGGCAATTTCCATGATGACCGTTATTGCTGTCGTTGGTATCTTTGGTTCCTGGTTCATCGGAATTCTGGATGACAAATTCGGTACAAAGAAAGTTATGATCCTGTTTTGTATCTGGTATGCAGCAGCAATTCTTTCCAATGTTACCAATACCACAGCAGGTATGTATATCGCAGTTATTATGATTGGTATTTCCATCGGTGGTTCCGCAAACTTTATGACATCCTTCCCGTCATCTGTATTCGGACGCCATGGTTTTGAGACTGTAAACAGTGTCATCTTCCCAATTCAGTCTATTTTGACTGCAAGTGCATTTATGATCAACGGTATCAGCTTAAATGCAACCGGAAGTCTGAGATGGAGTTATCTGATTCTGGCAGTGATCGCGCTGCTCAACATCATTTTCGTTGGTCTGACAAAAGACCATCAGTTCAACTTGGATTGGAAAACAACAAAATAGTGAAATAATGAAAAGAGGTTGTTGCACAAATGTGTGACAAAACTGCAACAAAAATAATTGAAGGATGCGTTGACGCAACAAAAAAGTCGAAAAAACCGCGAAAATGCGCCATTTAAAACTGGCACAGGTTTTGCAATATATAAAGTAAGTAACAAGGTATCAAAAAAGGAGGATTATAATATGGCGAAAAAATCTCTGGTTGCCCTTGTAAAAGGCACTGACATTCAGGAAAATGTCACCAAAGTATTCGACCTTATGGGTGGAGTAGAAAACGTAATCAGAAAAGGTTCCACAGTTGTACTGAAACCGAACGCAGGACATGCAGAGCCACCTGAGACATCTGTATGTACGAACCCGGAAGTAGTTCGTGCCGTTATCCGCGAGGTAAAAAAAGCGAACCCGAAACGTATCATCGTTGCAGAAGCAGCTGCAATCGGCTGTGACACAGAGGAGTGCTTCCGCGTAAGTGGAATTGCTGCTGTTGCAGAGGAAGAGGGCGTTGAATTAAAAGATATCAAACGTGACAAAGATCTGGTAAATGTTGCCGTTCGTGGTTACCGTTCCAATATCGATCATGTATTACTTCCAAAATTCTTAATGGAAGCAGATCACCTGATCAACCTTCCGATCCTGAAAGCACATGCCAGCATGGTATTCTCAGGAGCATTAAAGAACATCAAAGGTGTCGTACAGGATAAAGTACATATGCAGATGCATCAGCAGAACCTGACTATGGCTATGATGGATGTATGGAGTGCATGTCGTGCCGATATCAACATCATGGATGCTATGCGTGCAGCAAGTGGATACAGCCCGCATATGCCGGTTCCGATCGAGACAAACATGATTCTTGGTTCCAAAGATCCGGTTGCTATCGACCGTGTGGCCTGTGAAGTAACAGGTATCGATACTTCCTGTGTAGATTACTTCAAAGTAGCAAAAGAGACAGGTCTTGGAAACTATGACCTTGAGGATATCGAGGTTGTTGGTAATACCATCGAAGAGAGCTACAAAAAAATGTGGATTCCATATATCGGCGACATGAGCACACGTTGGCCGGAATATGATGTAAAATGTGAAGGCGCATGCTCAAGCTGCCAGGCACTTCTTGCAATCAACATGGAAGAACTGAAAGCTGTTAACGAGTATGACAAGAACGCAGGTATGACAGTTGTTATCGGTGGAAAGAACGAGATTCCGAAGGATATTCCGGATGAGAAGATCGTACTTCACGGAAACTGTACAAAGAAATATCTGAAAGATCATCCGAATGCATACTGGATCCTTGGCTGCCCGCCAAATGAGCCGGCACTGTATCTGACCGTTCAGAGAAAAGAAGTCATCAATGGTATGGGTGACCAGGAGGAAGAAATCATCCGTCCATGTATGGCAAGAGACGCAGCAGTATGGCGTGACTTTGTATTCAAAGCTGCTGACAAATATTACGAGGAGCATCCGGACGAGAGATAATGGAAGGATACGTGTATGTAGACATGGATCAGAAGCTTCGCAATTTGCTGAATACCATTTTTACCGATGAATTCATGGAGGAAAATACTAATTTTTCTAATTTTGAAGGATTTCAGTATTCCAGCGCAGTTATCACGAACTGGAAAGCCGATAAAATGGTTTACGCTCAGCTTCTGATGGATAACTTCGTAAAAGAAAGTACCAGATTTTCATCCTGGGAAGAAATGGTACAGGTAGCGGCAGAACAAAGATTCGGTGCTGCAGCAACCGCGTAATTCATAAATATTACCGAAAGGTGTATTACTTTCTCTATATAAAATGCCCCGCCGGCTGGCGGGGCATTATTATTGCTGTGAATGCTGTGAACGATGCGTTATCATCACGATTTCATCGGGGGGGGGTAAAATGTTATACAATTTTATTTTCCGTGAAACCGTGGATGGATTCAGATTTAATTTCTTTGCTGCTTTTCTCAGACTTCCGCAGGAAGTAAGTGCTTCTTCGATCAACTGTTTTTCAAACTGTTCTACCGCACCGTAAAAATCTGTATCCAGAACTGTGTGTTCCGGTGGAAGGCTCAAATTCAACAGACTGGACAGAACGGAATCTTCGATCGTGCCTTCTCCGGCACTGCATAATATCACGTACTCAATAATATTTTCCAGTTCACGGATATTTCCCGGCCAGTGATAGGTTTTTAACAGATTAAGCTGCTGATTTGTGAAAGCAAAAGCGCAATGATATTTTTCCGTATATTTCCGGATAAAGGTGTTGCACAGTGCTTCCAGATCCTGCAGGCGCTCTCGCAGAGGCGGTACATAGATCGGAATAACGTTTAACCGGTAGTACAGATCCTGTCGGAAGGTGCCGTTTACAATCTTTTCTTTCAGATTGGAGTTGGTTAATGCGATAAAACGGATATCCAGTTTGATGGGATGGGAACCGCCGACCCGGGTAATCTCCTGCTGTTGGATGGCACGGAGCAGTTTGACCTGTAGTTCCATTGGCATATCACCAATCTCATCCAGCATTAACGTACCATGATTTGCCTGTTCAAATAATCCCTTTTTGCCGTTTGGATTCGCACCGGAAAAGGCACCTTTTTCATAACCGAACAATTCGGATTCCAGCAGGTCTGCCGGAATGGAGGCGCAGTTGATTTTGATGCAGGGTTCGTTTTTTCGTGCACTGTTTTGAAATATTTCATCGGCAACTACTTCTTTTCCGGCACCGGATTCGCCGGTGATCAGTACGGTAGCATCTGTCGGTGCAATATGTCGGATCAGATTCCAGATATTGGCCAGAGATCCGTTTTTTCCGATCATAATATTTTCCGATGAGACTATGGAATTGTCATTTGTGTCGGGGTTACTTGAACTGTTAGGAGCTACTTGTCGGAGTTCCTGCAGAAATGTCTGGAAATCTGATTGAAGGTCGCGAAGTGTGATGAGAGAACGGTGACAGACTACGATTAAATGAAGTTCGCCGTTTTCGTTGAATATAGGTGTTCCTGCCAGATATCCACGCAATGGCGGATCTGTTTTATAAGTCGTGCATAGTCGAAACGCACTTTTATGTGTTGTTATAATTTCCTGAATGACGCCGCCGGTGTAGAGCCTGTCCTGGCCCTGCAAGTCTTGTATTTTGTGGTTCAGGATTTCTTCCGGGAGAATGTGTGTGCTCTGGGCAAAGGCATTGTTTATATACAATACCATTCCGGTTGCATCGCTGATTAAAATGCCATCGGTCAGATGATCGATGGCAGATTTGTAATCAATATTTCGTAACTGAAACGTATGAAGAGCCTGTAAAATATCCTGAATTTTGCGCTGTGCAGATTCGTTCTGAGTAGACGCTGAGATGTCGGCAAGCTGTTCACACACATTGGATATAATAATTTGCTGATTCATCATGATTCTGACGCATTATTCCTTTTTGTTTGGATAGTCAATATTGTATTGTTTAATTTTTCGTGAAATGGTGGAAGCATTGATATTCAGTTTCTTGCCTGCTTCCCGAAGGTTTCCGGAGGTCTTTAATGTGGTCTCCAGAAGATTTTTCTCAAACTGGGCAACCGCGCTGCTGAAATCCATGTCTGCGGTGATTGTCGGCTCCTGTTCCTGAGAAATATTTAACAGTCCTGCAATGATGGAATCGTCTACCTGTCCGATACCGGAACTGCAAAGCACCAGATACTCAATAATATTCTCCAGCTCACGGATATTGCCCGGCCAGGAATATTGTTTTAGGTAGGTTAACTGCTGTTCGGTCAGAGAGAACGGACGGTTGTATTTTGCAGAAAAGACTTCAATAAAGCGGTTGCACAATGCTTCGATATCTGCAACACGTTCCCGCAGAGGCGGAACATAGATCGGAATTACGTTTAAACGGTAATAGAGATCCTGTCGGAAGGTTCCGTTTGCTATCTTCTCTTTTAAGTTGGAGTTGGTCAGTGCAAGGAAACGGATATCCAGTTTGATGGGACGGGAACCACCGATTCTTGTGATTTCCTGCTGCTGGATCGCACGCAGTAATTTGACCTGCAGATCCATTGGCATATCACCGATCTCATCTAGCATCAGAGTTCCGTGGTTTGCCAGCTCAAAAAGTCCCTGTTTTCCCTTTGCATTTGCACCGGAAAAGGCACCTTTTTCATAACCGAATAATTCGGATTCCAGAAGGTGTGCCGGGATTGCCGCACAGTTGATTTTTACAAATGGTTTGTCGTTGCGGTTGCTGTTTCGGTAGATCTCATCCGCGATGACTTCTTTACCGGCACCGGATTCACCGGTAATCAGAACGGTGGCATCAGATGGTGCTACATGACTGATCAGCGTCCAGATATTGGCAAGGGTTCCGTCTTTGCCGATCATTTCGTCATTTAAGGATTTTTCTGATTCTGCACAGGAATTTTGCGGATTCATCTCCTGAATCTCTTTGATAAAGGTGTTGAAATCTTCTTTCAAGGACTGCAGGGACACAATCGGTCGGCTGCTGGCAATGACCTGCTTAAGCGATCCGTCAGAGTCAAAGATTGGTGTTCCGGAAGCGTATCCGGTCAGCGGTGTGCCGTTGGCATAAGTCGTAGAGAGACGGAATGCCGGTTTTCCGGTGCTTAAAACATCCGGAATCGCGCCGCCGCTGTACAGCTTGTCCTTTTCAATCAGATCATAAATGTTATGGTTAATTACCCGTTCCGATTCAATCCCTGTGTTGCGTGTGTAGGCAGGATTTACATATAACACATTTCCTTTGTTGTCTGTGATAAAGATACTGTCGTCAATCCCGTCTACCACTTGTTTAAAATCGATTCCCTTATCTAAAAAATAATTTAACTGATGATCAATGTTTTTCAGTTTGTCAGCAAGATCTGCATCAGCTGTTTCCGAAATCAGCTTTTGCAGCATTTGCCGAATCTGGTAAATGGCTAAATATTGATTCATATGTATATAATCCCTCCCCTGGGGTTTTAGCTGTTCTGTTATTATAGCAATTTTTAACAATTTTGTAAACAGTCGTTGCAGGTCTGTTCGAAAAATGCAACAAAGGAAAAAAGAAGGGTGTTTAAAAATTGCAACAAAAATGATATTATTTTGAAAAAATGGAACAGTAATTGCTGTAAAATGCCCGATTTTCTGCTAGAATATGGGAAAAATGGAAAAAACAAAACTGGCACAAAAATTGCAGTATATTATAATTAAAGTAAGATGTTGGGGTCAAAAGATGCCATACGAATTGTAATTGGAGGGTAAATCATGGATGTAACATATTTATCGGATATATTAAAGAAAGTTTCGGAAAACAGCATGGATGTGGATACGGCATTGGAATCTTTAAAGCATTTGCCGTATGAGGATATCGGTTATGCCAATATCGATCAGCACAGAAATCTCCGTACCGGAGAGGCAGAGGTCATTTTCGGACAGGGCAAGACACCGGAGCAGATCGCAGGTATCGTAAGCCACATGATGCATGATAATGCAAGGATTCTGGTGACACGGGCATCGGAAGCATCCTATGAGGCAGTAAAAGAAGTTGCGCCGGAAGCAGTATATGAAAAACTTTCCAAAATTATCATGGTTGGTGCAATGCCGGAGCCGGAAGTGGAAAAAGGAACCATTGCGGTGGTGACAGCAGGTACTTCGGATATTCCGGTGGCAGAAGAAGCAGCACTGACCGCTGAATTTTTCGGTGACAAAGTAGACCGTGTATACGACGTAGGTGTGGCAGGTATTCATCGTCTGTTTGGCAAGATCGACCGGATCCAGAGTGCAGATGTGATCATCGTGATCGCAGGTATGGAAGGCGCGCTGGCAAGTGTCGTCGGTGGTCTGGTGGAAGTGCCGGTGATCGCAGTACCAACCAGCGTAGGTTATGGCGCAAGTTTTGGAGGACTGGCAGCATTACTTTCCATGCTGAACAGCTGCGCGAATGGAATCGGTGTAGTAAATATTGATAACGGATATGGAGCAGCATGTCTGGCAAACAAAATCATGAAGAGGTAGGAACATGGCAAAGGTAAAAGAGTCAAAGGTGGAAAAACAGCAGAGATCCGATGCGGCAGAACAGGCGCACAGACTGGCACATGAACTTGGACTGGATCATGACCATTTGCATGAGGAAGGCACATCTCATGAGCATGGTCATGGACATCATCATCCAAATTCCAAGGCAGTTTCTAACCGGTTGGCAAGAGCCATTGGTCATCTGGAGGCAGTAAAACGGATGGTAGACCGGGAAGATGACTGTTCGGAAATTCTGACGCAGCTGGCAGCGGTTCGTTCTGCGATTAATAATGCCGGAAAAGTAATTTTGATGGATCATCTGAATCATTGTATCATAGAAGCAGTTGAGGACGAGGATTACGACAAGATCAAAGAGTTTGGAGATGCGATCCAGAAGTTCGTGAAGTAGATTTTTTTGAGTGAGGGAATTTAAAATGAAGAAAGTATTATATCTGGAATGTAAGACGGGAGCAGCCGGGGATATGCTGATGGGGGCATTATACAGCCTGCTCACAGAGGAACAGAAAAC
Organism: Roseburia sp. OM02-15; assembly: GCF_003481835.1. Taxonomy (NCBI): domain Bacteria; kingdom Bacillati; phylum Bacillota; class Clostridia; order Lachnospirales; family Lachnospiraceae; genus Roseburia; species Roseburia sp. OM02-15. The sequence continues at coordinate 32,455 of NZ_QULX01000021.1, read as the reverse complement.
CATATTTTTGAAAAAAATAAATGCAATCAGCGAAGAAGTGCACGTAATTCCGCAGGAAACATGCAAACAGGGAATCGGTGGCATTCATATGAAAGTTGAGATCAACGGGGAAGAAGAAGGCGTTGAGCATACTCATGAGCATCATCATGATCATGGAGAGATGCATGAGCATACCCATGAACACAGTCATTGTGCAGAACATACCCATGAGGAAGTCCATGTACATACTGATGAGGATGGTCATGGACACGATCATGCTCACGAAGATGCACACGTACATACTCACGAGGATGGTCATGGACACGATCATGCACATGAAGACGCACATACCCACGACCCTCACCATGAAGATGGACATATGCATGCACATCGTCACGGACATCATGCACATACAAGTGTTGCGTCCATTTTGGAAAAAATCAGTTCACTGGATCTGAGCGATATCGTAAAGAAACATGCAGAAGGCATTTACCGCGCTATCGCAGCCGCAGAGAGTACCGTTCATCGTACCGATATGGAGCAGATCCACTTCCATGAAGTTGGTTCTGTGGATGCGTTAATTGATGTGGTTGGCAGCAGTCTTGCCATCGAGATGCTTGGCGTGGATGAGATTCAGGCTTCTCCGGTCTGCGTGGGAAATGGCACTGTTCGCTGTGCACACGGTGTACTTCCTGTTCCGGCTCCGGCAACCGCAGAGATCATCAAAGGCATGCCGGTATATTGCAGCAGCTTTGACGGGGAATTACTGACACCGACAGGTGCCGCTATTTTAAAATACTTTGTTGAAACATTCACAAGACAGATGAATATGGAAATCGAAGAGATCGGATATGGTTTCGGCACAAAAGAATTTGAACAATTAAGCTGTGTAAGAGCTTTTCTTGGTTATCAAAAATAGAGATGGAAGACATCCCTGTAGATGACGGGGATATTTAAAAACAAATAAATGAAAAATAACAGCTCATATATTACCTGTAGTTTGTCAAGAATTAGAGTTGAAAAATTAGCAGAACTAGTATGGTTACGGTTCTTTTCATCACTGTGTATCCATGTAATTCCTCATGTAAGTATGATCATTACATGAATACATGTGATGTGTGAGCTGTAACATAGCATGATGTATGAGCTGTAATTGTTACGCATCTTGAAAAAGAACGTAAGCTTGTTGTAAAATAAGTGTATATTCATTCATTACAAAAGAGTCATATAAGATACGGAGAAGAGGAAAATTACAATGGAACTGAAGATGGAGCTTAGTCAGAAGCAGATTTTGTCACAACACATGGTCCAGTCGATGGAGATTCTTCAAATGAGCGCTCAGGAACTGGAAGGTTATATAGAGAAACTTGCATTGGAAAATCCGGTGATCGAACTGGCAGAGACCAGTCCGGTAAAAGCAGATACTCATCAGGAAGATTTGCAGCGTAAGCTGGACTGGTTGGAATCCACCGATTTGCAGAACCGCGTGTATTATCAGCAGGAGCGGTCTGACGAAAATATGGAAGCAAACTGGCATGACAGCAGACAGTCTGAGGAAAATCTGGAAGAATATCTGCATGCACAGCTTTTACTGGCGGATTACACAGATCTGGAACGGGCGATTGTGGACTATTTGGTCTGTTCTTTAGATTCCAAAGGCTATTTTGTGGGGGACATTGCACAGGTTGCAGAGCATTTTTCGACATCTGAAGAAGTGGTAGAGGAAATGCTGCAGGAGATTCAGGAGCTGGATCCGGCAGGCGTTGGCGCCAGAAACCTTCAGGAATGTCTGTTACTTCAGGTGGAGCGGATTAAGGACTATTCTGATGTAACGGTGGAGATCATCAAGAATTATATGGAAGAAGTTGCCAAAAATCATCTGCCAAACATTGCGAAAAAGCTTCAGGTTTCTCTGGAGGAAGTGCAGGATGCCTGTGAGGAGATTCGCAAGCTGAATCCAAAGCCGGGAAGCTCCTTCAGTGACCGTGAGCAGCTTCGTTATATCAGTCCGGATGCGGTTGTGGTAAAACTGGAAGATCAGTTTGAAATATTGATTAATGAATATCAGTATCCGGGATTTTCCATCAGTGGCTATTATCAGGCGATGATGGAGAGTACCACCGATGAGGAAGCAAAAAAATATCTGAAAGATAAAGTACAGCAGGCACAGTGGGTATCTAACTGCATTTCACAGCGTTCCTCCACTTTATCCCGTGTTATGCATCTGCTGGTAGCAAAACAGAATGATTTTTTCATGTATGGACCCGGACATAAGCGCCCGATGCGTCTGGTAGATCTGGCAGAAGAATTGAATCTCCATGAATCTACCATCAGCCGTGCCATGAGGGGCAAATATCTGCAATGTTCCTGGGGCGTGTTTCCGCTGAACTATTTCCTGACTTCTGTTGCAGTAAAGAGCAGCTGCGGAAATGAAGGGGACGAAAAGACACCGGAGCAGATGAAAGCTATGATCCAGGAGATCGTAGACGGTGAGAATAAGAAAAAACCGTACAGCGATCAGACAATCAGTGACCAGCTTGCGGCAAAAGGAATTAAACTGTCCCGCCGTACGGTCAATAAATATCGTACCGAGATGGGAATCCCGGACAAGAGTGGTCGAAAAGAGTACATTTAGTCATAAAGGAGAAGGAATGACACTGCAAGAGTTTTTTACAGAAAATCCGCGGATCGCAATTGCGTTTTCCGGAGGAACAGATTCTGCCTACTTAGCTTATATGGCAAAAAAATATGCAAAAGAAATGACAGCGATCTATGTATCCACAGCATTTCAACCGGCATTTGAACGGGAGGATGCCATTCGCTTCTGCAAGGAGTATGATATTCCGTTGACGATTTTGGAACGGGATGTATTAAGTCAGGAGGCGGTTGTACAGAATCCGTCAAATCGCTGCTATTATTGCAAAACAGTTATTTTTACCGAGATTCAGAAGAAAGCACTGGAACTTGGATTTACCTGTCTGGCAGATGGAACAAATGCGTCCGATGATGCAGACGACAGGCCGGGGATGAAAGCGTTGCAGGAACTGAAAGTACTGTCACCGCTTCGTATTTGCGGGATCACAAAACCGGCACTTCGGGATGAATCCGAAAAACTTGGATTATTTACTGCACGGAAACCGGCGTACGCCTGTCTGGCAACCCGTATTCCTTCCGGTACACGGATCAGGGCAAAACAGCTTCAGGATGTAGAACAGGCAGAGACCGCACTGACAGCTATGGGATTTACAGATTTTCGTGTGCGCCATCCGGAAGGCTATGCAAAGCTTCAGGTAAAACCGGAGCAGCTTTCCCTTGTAATGGAAAAACGAGAGGAGATTCTGACCGTTTTGGAACCGATTTTCGGAACTGTCTGTCTGGATCTGAAAACGAGATAATGCGTCGCAAACCCGCATAAACACTGGACTTGACCAACGGTCGAGTCCTTTTTTTGACCGAAAAGATTGACGGGTGCGGGGATTGCTGTTATAACTGGGAGCACAGACAGCGCTGCAGAAATCGAAAGGAGCAAAATCTGAAATGGAAAAAAGAGAAAATTTCGGAAGATATATAAAAGAAAAACGAAAAGAAGCCGGGCTCTCGCAAAAAGAGCTGGCAAAGCAGTTATTTGTATCAGAATCAGCAGTTAGCAAATGGGAGAGAGGAGTTTCCCATAGTTAAAGATACCACACCAAATATGATGAACCCACGCTTATACACTACCAGCTATAATAAACCGCAAGGACAGCAATTTGATGATACTGCTGTCCTTTCTTTTATAAAATTGCAGTACACATAAAAAAGCTGTAAAATGATAAATATATTTGTCCTTGTAACAATTCTCGGACATTTGCCTGTTATACTATCTGCAAAAAGCAAAGGAAGTGAGAATATGGAGCAGATTTTAATTGTCGAGGACGACAGTTTTTTGAATAAGATGTTAGACTATAACCTGACCGCAGACGGCTACGGCGTGACTTCTGCCCTAAATGCCAGAACCGCAGCCGAAGCCATCCGCCAGCGGGAATTTGATTTAGTGCTGCTGGACATCAACCTGCCGGACGGGAACGGTTTTGAACTGTGCAAGCTGATAAAGCCCCAGCACCCGGACACCATCGTAATATTCCTGACCGCCAACGATCAGGAGAGCGACCAGATACGGGGCTATGAGGTGGGCGCGGTGGACTACATCACAAAGCCCTTTGTGATCGGGGCCTTGCAGCGAAAAATCAAAGCCATGTTCGCCATGCTGGAACACCACAAACCGGCCAAGGACATTTACGACGACGGGCGGTTGTTTCTGGACTTCTCGGAGCAGACGGCTTCCTTAAACGGCAAGCCCCTGACTCTATCCCCGATGGAGTACAAAATGCTGAACCTGTTTCGTAAAAATCCCCGGCAAGTGCTGACCCGTGGGCAGCTTTTGGAAAAGCTGTGGGATATAGACGAGCGGTTTGTGGACGAACACACCCTGACAACCTCCATCAGCCGTATTCGCAGCAAGATTGAAGCCGACGGCGGCGCACCCTACATCAAGACCGTTTACGGCATGGGGTATCAATGGACGGGAGGCGAGGTAAAATGAAGTTTCAAAACCTCTCGGTAAAGCGGCTGTTTGGCCGGGTGGCAATGGAGCTTGTCCTCTCCATGTCCGGGATCACCATAGCCCTGTTTCTTGTGACAAAACAGATTGCGGTGCTGCTGACAGGCGGGACGCTGCTGCTGTGCGCCCTTGTGGGGATTTTTGTACTGACGCAGGCGTTTGGAAAGCGGCTGTCGCAGTTTACCGCTGACCTGTGCCAGACCTTAGACCACATGATCGCCGGGAATGAAGCGCCCCAGCGGCCAGAGGACAGCGAAACCCAGCTTGCCAGAATC
>NZ_QULX01000021.1:0-27591 GCF_003481835.1 Roseburia sp. OM02-15 | reverse complement strand
CGGCCAGAGGACAGCGAAACCCAGCTTGCCAGAATCGGACACCGGCTGGCAAGGCTTTACCAGATCATGCAGGAGAACCGCCGCCGGGTGGACGAGGAACGGCAGGAGTTACAGACCCTTGTATCGGATATTTCCCATCAGGTGAAAACGCCGGTAAGCAATCTGAAAATGGCGACGGACACCCTGCTGGAAAAGCCCATGACCGAGGCGGAGCGCACCGACTTTATCCGGGGAATCCGCAGCCAGACGGATAAGCTGGACTTTCTCTTTCAGGCCCTTGTGAAAACCTCACGGCTGGAAACGGGCGTGATCCAGTTGGATAAGAAACCGGGTCGCCTCTTTGATACCGTGGCGCAGGCCATGAGTGGGATTGTGTATGCAGCGGAGAAAAAGGAAATCGCTGTGTCCGTGGACTGCCCGGAGGATTTGACCGTTTTCCATGACAGCAAGTGGACATCCGAAGCCCTCTTTAACCTGCTGGACAATGCAGTGAAGTACACCCCGGCAGGCGGGAAAATCGCCGTGTCAGTGGTGCTGTGGGAAATGTATGTGGAGGTCAAAGTGACCGACACCGGCAAGGGCATTTCCGAAAGCAATCAGGCTGCCATCTTCCGGCGCTTCTATCGTGAGGAAGAAGTACACGAACAGCAGGGCGTGGGCATTGGCCTGTATCTGGCCCGCGAGATCGTAACGCGGCAAGGCGGCTATATCAAAGTGGTTTCGGAGCCGGGCAAGGGTTCAGAATTTTCCATTATGCTGCCGACAAAATAGAACGCGGCGGACGGCCATTTCCGGCTGCCCGCCGTAAATTTTTTTGAAATGTCCGAGCGTTGTAACATTTCACCTCGATTTTCAATGAAATTTTTTGGCCGCTGTAACATTTCGCGGACATTTAGGTTTTACAATACCCTTATCAAATATGGAGGTGATACAACTATGACATGGCCTTTTGAAAATGACACCAGCGCCATTACAAAGAAGCTGGCGCAAAGAAACTTCAAAGCCAACAAATTACGAAATATTGTTGCTGTAATAGCAATCGTTTTAACATCAATGCTTTTTACTTCTGTAACGACTTTATGTGTTGGAGCGATCCAGTCTATACAGACAACTATTTTGCAAATTAGGGGAACCAGCCCGTCCACTGGTACATCTGTAAATTGGATTGCCATAATAGCAGCCCTGTTTTTTATTATGATTTTTGTAATAACGGGCTATTTGCTCATTCGCAATATTTTTGAGATTTCTGTTGTTCAAGAAATAAAGAAATATGGCTTATTAAGAACAATCGGAACAACGGAGAAGCAAATCAAGCGAATTGTTTATAAGCAAGCATTTTGGCTGTCTATAATTGGTATATCTATTGGGTTGATTTTAGGATATATAGTAGGAATACTTATGCTTCCGTGGATTCTTAATTTTATGAAAGGCGAGTATCACAATCTTTCTGTGAACTTGAGTTTTAATCCTATTATTTTTGTCGTTGCCGGGATATTTAGTGCGATTACTGTTTGGGTGAGCATAAAGAAACCATTCAAAATTGCAGCTACGATTTCGCCCATTGAGGCAACTAGATACTATGAAAAAGACAATTATCATAGTGCCAACAAGAATCGTCTTTCGTTTAAGAATAGAATAACAGAAATGGCATGGAGAAATTTAAGAAGAAATTCAAAGCGTACCATATTTATCGTCTTATCCATGATACTCTGCATTATTCTCCTAAACAGTGCAATCGCAATCGGAAATAGTGTTGATGTTAAAAAATATGTATCTTCTGTTACCTCATTTGATTTTGTTGTGGCAAGCCCAAACACATTTTCTAATGTGCAAGGTTTTCGATTTAAAGATGATTCTGTTAGTAATGAAATCATATCTGATATTGAAAATAATATTCCTGTGCTGAACGGAAGTCGAATTTATAAAAACACTTTGGATGATGTCAGTGTTACTTATGATTATGGTAGTTTGGTCACGGAAGTATTAGACGAATACACAGAAGATAATCACCTTATACGAAGTGGTATGGTTGATGGCAGAACTTATCCAGTAAAACTCGGTGTTGATTATCGACCTCTTTGCAATATTTACGGGGTAGAAAAATCAATACTTCCTAAATTGAATTTCATTGAGGGAGAAACAGATATACAGCAACTAACCTCATATTTGGAAAGTGGAAACTATGTTATAGAAATTTCAGCGATCAACCCAAATGAATCTCCTGAATTTCTTTGTCCGCTCAATCAGGAAGTTACCATTTACAAAGATGGATTGCCTTATAAAACGGTTTCGGTAATTGCGCGTGCAGTGGTTGATTTTTCATTGGTAGAATCTCCGGGTAAGAATGTTGGCTACACTGATGTTGGCGGCGATTGTCCTATTTTCTATATGAGTAATGAGATGTTTGTGGAATTGTATAACAATCCAGCCATAATGAGTTATGTGTTTGATGTGGAAAAAGAACACTTTTTGCCAGCGACCGAGTACATCAATTCTTTGCCTACCGTTGAATACGCATCGTCTGAAACATTGGCACAAACTATGAATGGATTAAAACAAACTATTTTTATCATAGGTGGCCTTATTGGGTTTCTGTTAGGAAGTATCGGGCTTGTGAATTTTTCCAACATCATTATAACGGGCATTATAAACCGGCAACGGGAATTTGCTACATTAGAGAGCATCGGAATGACGAAAAAACAAATTAACAAATTGACCGTATTGGAGGGATTGTTTTACGCATTTCTGATTTGTGTAATGGGTTTACCTCTCTCTCTTATTGTTGCAAATACAATTCTTCCTACTTTCTTTAATCAACCTGACTTATGGCTGTTTACAATACAGCCTACGATTTTCCCGTTGATATTAGAGGGAATTGTTATTTGCGTTGTGGCGATTATAGTTCCTCATGTTTCGTTTCGCTATTTTAGAAAAACAAGTATTGTAGCTCGATTAAGGGTAGTTGAATAATAATTTTGAAATGTCCGAGCGTTGTAACATTTCACCCCGATTTTCGATGAAATTTTTTGGCCGCTGTAACATTTCGCAGACATTTGGGTTTTACAATGACCTTATCAACAAAAGTGAGGAGGCGTTGCAATGGAACTGACCCCGACCATGATTTTGAATCTGGCGCTGCTGATCGTCCCGCCCGTTGCCCTTGTGCTGGCGTTCTGGCAAAGGCTGGCCCAGCACATCCGCTGGACGGTTGCCTTGACTGCCCTCTGCGATGTTCTCCTGTTTTGGGATGAACTGTTCTACTATGAGAGCTTCGGACTGTTCGCTGTGCTGATTCTGGTACAGTTGGCGGCCACCGGCGCAGCAGCGTTCCGCATTTACAACAAACAAAGAAAGGATTGAATTTTATGAGAATTTTACAGACTATCGACCTGAAAAAGTATTACGGTACAGAGCCGAATATCACCCGCGCCCTTGACGGCGTGAACTTCTCTGTAAATGACGGCGAATTTGTGGCCGTTGTGGGAACCTCCGGCAGCGGCAAGTCCACCCTGCTTCACATGATGGGCGGGCTGGACACCCCTACTTCCGGCAATGTGATTGTCCGGGACAAAGAGCTGTCGAAAATGAACGACGAACAGCTTACCATCTTCCGCCGCCGCAACATCGGCTTTATCTTCCAGAACTATAACCTTGTTCCTATCCTGAATGTGTATGAGAACATCGTCCTGCCGGTGGAGCTGGACGGGGACACGGTGGATCAGAAGTTTTTGGACGAGATCGTTCACCTGCTGGGGCTGGAAGATAAACTGAAAAATATGCCGAACAATCTTTCCGGCGGCCAGCAGCAGCGTGTGGCTATCGCACGCGCCCTGATTACCAAACCGGCTATTGTGCTGGCCGACGAGCCGACCGGCAACCTTGACAGCAAGACCAGCGCCGAGGTGCTGGGGCTTATCAAGCGCACCAGTGCAGAGTTCCGGCAAACTGTTGTGATGATTACCCACAATGACGACATAGCCCGTCTTGCAGATCGGATTGTCCGCATTGAGGACGGCAAGATTGTGGAGTAAGGAGGTGGCAGGCTATGACATGGCCTTTTGAGAATGATACCAGCGCCATTACAAAGAAGCTGGCAAAGAAAAGTTTGCAAAGCGAGAAGCGCCGGAATCTGATGGTGGTGATTGCCGTTGCGCTGGCGGCATTTCTGATCTGCTTTACGGGAATTGTGTCTACCTCCCTGACACAAATGCAGCGCAATCAGGTTGTCGATACTTATGAGGCGGTCTGGCTGGGCGTAGAGGAAAACGACATTGAAACCCTGAAAGGACTGCCGGAGTTTGAGCGCGTAGGCGGCTACTATATGCTGGGTGAGGAGCTTTCAGAACAGGGCTATCATGCGTCTTATGTGTATTGCGACGCGCAAATGATGGAGATTACCAAGGCGCAGATGGAGTTATTAGAGGGCCGGGTTCCTGAAAAAGCAAATGAAGTTGTTGTAAGCGAATACTTTCTTTCCACCTATGGAAACAATGCCAAGATCGGGGACACTGTGACCTTAGATACAGAGAGTTTTCATGGTGATTATGTCGTTACCGGCATTATGGACAGCGTAAATGAAAAAGAAGCGAATACCTGCGCTATCATTCTTTCCAACGCTGCCCTGACAGGATGGAAAGGGTTTGACCCGACTGGCTATCGCGCCTATGTCCATTTCAAAAACAGCGACCAGTTGGGCGAAGAACTGATGACCTCTTATTGCAGGGAGATTGCGGAGGAATATCAGCTTCCTATGCCCAAAATGAACAGCAAGTATTTTGCCTATGCTTCTAAATCCTTTGATTTTGCACTGATGGCTGGCGTGATTGCCATTGTTCTGATCGGCGGCTATATTGTGATCCAGAGTATCTTCCGTATCTCCATCAATGACAAAATCAAGAGCTACGGGCAGCTTCGGACGATTGGTGCAACGCCAAAGCAAATCAAGCGGATTGTAAAGCGGGAGGGGCGTAAACTCGGCAGTATCGGGATTTTGATTGGTACAGTGCTGGGTGTATGCGGCGGTTTTCTTTTGTTTCCCAAGGGATTTAATGCTGTTTCCTATGTGGCAACGATTATTTTGACACTCATAAGCAGTTGGATCATGGTATCTGTTTCCATCCGTAAGCCGATAAAAATTGCGGCAGGGATTTCCCCGATTGAAGCCGTCCGTTTTACCCCGGCACAAAAGGACATCCGAAGCCGAAAAAAGAATATCAAGCTCAATCCTGTTTCAATGGGAATTGCAAATTTTAGGCGTGACCGAAAAAAGACCGTTGCTATTGTAGCCTCATTGAGTTTGGGCGGAATTATCCTGCTTGTGGTATCCTCCATTGTTTTGCTGCGCTCACCAGAGGCGCTTGCAAGACAGTTTTTCCCAGACGGCGACTATAAAATTTATTTGGATTCTGAAATGACAGAAGAAAAGGTTATGGCAGCGGGAAATCCATTGAATGAGGAATTAAAGCAGGAAATCTTATCTATTGATGGCGTTACAGATATAATTCCAAGCAGGCAATCTCTCCATGCAACTTATAAAACAGAGATTCATCAAGCTGGTGGTATGTGCGATATGCTGACCGACCAGAATTATGCGGTAGTTGAAGCGGCTCTGACAGAGGGAACCATGCCAACAGATTCCCGTAGTATTGTAATTGACTATAATGTGCTAAAGCAGAATGAGGATATGGGTGTTGGTTCAACGGTTGAGATCTCTTTGGGAGAAGAACAGCCATCCGTTTCTGTTACCATATCGGGGTTATACGCTCCTGCAAAGGTATATTCAGGACATGGCAGGATGCACTTAGATGGGGCAACTCTTTTTGCACCAGAAGCGTTGTTCCACGAACTGCACCCGGAAATCACCTCTTTTGACTATTCATGGAGCATTGTAAATGACCCTAAAAAAACGGACTATGTGGGAGCTGAATTGAAAAATATTGTTGCCAGCCATAGTAATATTGCCTTAGATGAAATCAATACAGTGATTGAATATGAAGAAATGACAAATTCTTTTGCGTTTGGCAGTATGGAGGTACTGTCATGGCTGGTATTTCTCTTTGGCGTTATCAACCTGATTAACACGACACTCTCTAACCAGATCGCCCGAAAGCAGGAAAACAGTATTCTGCGTTCTATCGGCCTAACACAAAAACAGCTATGTAAAATGAACATCTGTGAGGGGCTGTGCTATGCGCTCTTTGCAACATTGGCAACGCTGATCGTTGGGCTTCCGGCTTCCATCTTTGCTTGCAGAAAAATGAGTGTAGGTGCTTTTGCCGGAAATGTAGTGCCTTATCAATTCCCGGTTTTGGAAATGGGGCTGTTCATTCTGGTATTGTTCGGAATGGAGCTGATCTTGTCTGTATGGACAATCCGCAGACAGAAAAAACAATCTCTGATTGAACAAATGCGGGCAATGGAATAACCGTATGGGATCGGCGGGGCGGCGTGTGCTGCCCCGCTTTTTTCGTCATTTCTCAAAGAAATTTTTGAAATGTCCGAGCTTTGTAACAATTCAGCCTGTTTTTCTGTCGAAATCAAAGACGCCTCGGACATTTATAGTTCTTCCAAAAGTTTGATGATAATATTACCATTCATGGAAGAAGCAATCTGTTATTGCAATAATGCGAAATTGACGATAGAAAGTTTTTCATATCTCGGTCAGCTCAACAATTACATTACTCTGCTGATACAGCCAGTCCGTAAATTCTTTCGGGCTGGCCGTTCCTGTTTTTACAGCCTTTTTTCTCTGTAAGGCTTCTTTCTTAAAGTCGGAAAAGGAAGCCTGTATTTTTTCCAGACGGTCAGCCGGAAAGCCTGCGGTATTTTTTACCCGGTTTATTTTGTTGCGCCAGTTCTGGCATTCATTTTTATAAAGCAGGTCATAGTTATTTTCTCTTGACCTCTCGTCAAATTCCCGCTTGTTTTGAAGCGCCTGTGCTTTTCGGCACTTGTCGCTGCACAGCTCATACCGCTGGCTCTTTGCCAGAAAATATTTTCCACAGACCTTGCACCGCCGGAAGCAAAGCCCCCAGTCATTCAGCCTGTTCAGATAATAGGTAATCAACGGGTAGAGGGACGCATAGGCAGACACACATTCTTCTGTGCGCCGGTTGTCCGGGAACCAGAGGTCAAGCCGGGTATCTTCTGACGGTGCGCCTTTGAAATAAAGGCTGCCAGCTTGAAATTGTTTCGGTTTTCCTGTCTCCCTGTCAAAGCTCATGGTTTCGTTTTGGAATACCCCGGTCAGTCTGCTCATTTTATCCATGAAGCGGTCACAGGCAGCGTTACGGTCACGGGGTTCTCTGGCAAGCAGATAGCTGTTCCAGATACGGAACGCCACATACATTTTCAGAGGGTCGTTGCTAAGATATTTCTCCCAAAGAAATTCGCTTGCCGCCTGCTCCAGCTCCGGCTGTTTCCATCGGTTGGAGTGGAGAGCTTGCCGCAGCGGAGAAAGCCCGTATAAGTTCCAGTCTCTGTCCGTGTCACGCTCAAAGTTTATCAAAAAAGTTCCCAGTGGGCGTGTCATATCACAAAGCACCTCTGCGTTTTGGCTCCCGTTCAGACGGAAGCGGATCTGCTGTTCTTCCCCAATCAAAATCCGCTCTTTCATTTTCTTCCTGTCCAGCGTCAGGACAAACAAAATCCTCTCAAAACATGGCTCATGCCGTATAAACTGATTCTCCATCCCTATCCCCTGCCTTTGTTTATGGTAATTATATAATTCAGTTATATCCGTTACACTCATGGTATCGCAGAATCATTGTTTTGTCAAGGATAGTACGCTATGATGATTGCGGTTGGTAATTTCGTACCGCACAGTACCTTGACAAGTGAATGACCGTCCAAAAGGGATATGACCGGCAGGAGAAGTGACGCATTCGGCGCACCAATGCAGGGAAACACCGCAGGAATGGGGCAGGAAAACGGCTTTTGGGGAGAACGGCAACAGGAAGCATTTTAACCTATTTGATTTATGGGAGGAACAGAATGAACGATAAAAAGAGATTGAACAGCTACGAGGATTTACCGCTGGTTCTGGATGTGGCGGACATTCAGCGGATTATGGGAATTTCAAGAGCGAGCGCCTATGAGCTGGTACACACACCCGGCTTTCCAGCGTTCCGCAGGGGCAGACTTATCAAGGTCAGCAAAATTGCTTTCTTTGAATGGATGGCAAAAGGCTCCGAAACCGTACCGGGAAGCGACAAATAAGCGTGAGGTATCATTCCCTGACTTGCAATACTGCCGCACTTTCCAAAGGGGCATACAGAGGGAAAAAAACTTAAAAATGATACCGAGACGCTACATCAAAACAGCCTATCTGCGTACATCAGATAGAAACGGAGAAAGGAGCCGGTTATGGCAAGAATGAGTAACAAGCGGCGGTTGGAATGGTCTTTCTTCTTAAATGACCGCAGCCGTATCACTTACAACGAACTGTGCCGGAAATGCCAGCACGAATGTAAACAGAGCTTCCGGGCGGTTGTGGTTGACTGCCCGAAGTATCTTTCCAAGCGTTCCAAGAAAAAGGACAAGACTGCCGGAAACGGCAAAATCCCTTAGGAACTAAGGGCGCACTTCTATACATAGTCTAAAGACCATGTATCGTGCGTCCTGCGGAGCTTACCTCTGCCGCTGATAAAATCAGCAATCCGAGGTCTGCGTTCGCTTCGCTCCGACAAGGTGGCTACACCCCCTTGCGCCGCTAAAGCGGCTATCCCCTGTGTACCCGCCGCAAAGAGAAATCCGCTCTGCGGTTTTCCCTTTTCATCGGGTTTTATAGAAGCACTGACACACGGACTGTCTGCGGATGGTCTTTCTTTATCTTATCAGCAAAGGATGTGAGAACATGGAAAAATCTTTGGAACAGTTGAAGCAGGAATATGAAAAAACCACTGTCCTGCTGGAACAGGAAAAACGGAAAATGCAGCGTTTGAAAAACCGGCAGGCGTATCTGGAAAGCGGTTCCCGGAAACAGAGGACGCACCGGCTGATTACCCGTGGGGCAGCTATTGAGAGCATTGCACCACAGACAAAGGAGCTATCCGAAGCGGAATTTTATTCCCTCATGGAAAACATTTTGAATCTGCCGCAGGCGGAGCATTTCATCCGGTCTGCCACTGAGAACCACGCCCGTATTTCCGGGCAGGAGAAAGGCGGTGACTAAGGATAGCACTTTATCATTTTTCAATCGCACAGATAAAGCGTAGCGCCGGTCAGAGCGCCATTGCAAGCGCAGCCTACCGATCCGGGGAGCGTCTTTACAGCAGCTACTATGGAGAAGTCAGCGATTACACCAAAAAGGGCGGCGTGATTGCTTCGGAAATCATGCTGCCGCCCCATGCGCCGGAAATATATCTTGACCGGGCGACCCTCTGGAATGCTGTGGAGAGCTGCGAGAAACATCCAAAAGCACAGCTTGCCTATTCCTTTGATATTGCCATGCAGAATGAATTGACGCTGGAAGAAAACATGGAGCTGGCAAGGAAGTTCGTGCAGGAGCAGTTTGTGGCAAAAGGCATGATTGCCGATCTTGCTTTTCACAACCCGGAGAAAGAGGACGGCGGCATCCCTAACCCGCATTTCCATGTGATGACAACCATGCGCCCTTTGAACCCGGATGGCACATGGGGACAAAAACAGCGGCGGGAATATCTTCTTGATGAAGATGGAAACCGAATCCGGGATAAAAACGGCGATTATATGTTTAACGCTGTCCATACAACAGACTGGCATGAGCCGGAAACGCTGGAACACTGGCGGGAGCAGTGGGCGGCTGCCGTTAATACAAAATTTGAGGAAAAAGGGCTGGATGTGCGTATCGACCACCGTTCCTATGTGCGGCAGGGGCTTGACCTGATACCTACTGTCCACGAGGGAGCTAATGTCCGGCAGATGGAAGCAAAGGGCATCCGCACCGAGAAAGGGGAACTGAACCGCTGGATTAAAGCCACCAACCGGCTTATACAGGATGTGAGGAAGAAGATCAAAGCCCTGTTTGTCTGGATGGCAGAGGTAAAAGAAGAACTTTCCAAACCGCAGACACCGAGCCTTGCCGACCTGTTGATCGCTTATTACAACCAGCGCAACGCAGGGGCATGGAGCAATAAAGCCAGAACCGGAAACTTAAAGCAGTTTGCCGAAGCCGTCAATTATCTGACGGAAAACAAGCTGCTCACATTAGAGGATTTGCAGGAGCGTCTTTCCTCTGTCAACGAAGAATTTGAAGCGTTAAGCGACTCCATGAAAAAGAAATCTGCCCGGATAAAGGAATTGCAGGAATTGATACGGGAGGGCGAGAATTACCAGCGGCTAAAACCTGTTCATACGGAATTGAACAATATCAAGTTTAAGAAACAGAGGGAGAAATTTGAAACATCCCACGATGCGGAGTTACGGCTGTTTTATGCCGCCCGCCGTATTTTGAAAGAAAAACTGGACGGAAAACCCATTGCCCTGAAAGCATGGAAACAGGAATACGCACAGTTAAAAACAGAGTATGCCGAACTGTCCCCGCAGCACAAGCCACTCCGGGAGGAAGTCATACGGCTACGGCAGGTGCAGAACGCCGTAGATACCGCACTGCGCCGGAGGGAGCAGCCACAGGCAGTACAGAGAAAGAAACATGAGATGGAGCTATGATATAACCGGCAGCTTTACCGCTACCAGTATTTTTATGGAGGGAGCATTTGAATGTATTTGAAGCGGTGAAACAGTCTGTTACCACCCGGCAGGCTGCTTCATTCTATGGAATCCGGGTGGGGAGAAACGGCATGGTCTGCTGTCCATTCCACAATGACCGCACGCCCAGCATGAAAGTGGACAGCCGCTTTTACTGCTTCGGCTGCGGGGCTTCCGGGGATGTGATCGACTTTGCCGCTTTGCTGCATGGATTGGGGAAACGGGAAGCTGCGGTCAGGCTTGCGGAGGACTTCGGCGTTTCCTATGAGAAATCCGGCAATGCGCCGCCAGATAGGAAGCGTCACAACAGGTCACAGCCCCGACAAAAATCAGCGGAGCAGAGATTTCAGGAAACGGAACGGTATTGTTTCCGGGTGCTATGCGATTATCTGCGCCTGCTGGAGCATTGGAAAACAGCACACGCCCCACAGCCGCAGGATGCCATCTGGCATCCTCTTTTTGTGGAAGCGTTGCAGAGGATAAGCTACACAGAATACCTTTTGGATATTTTGTTATACGGAGAAATAGAAGAAAAAGCGGCATTGATCGCCGCACAGGGAAAGGAGGTGTTGCGGCTTGAACAGCGAATTTCAGAGCTTGCCGCCGGAAACGCAGGAAGCGGTCAAAAGGACGATGGACACAATGGAACCGGCGCAGACACCGGCAGAAATCCGGGAAACATTAGAGGGGACGCAGAAAGGCGGCGTGAAGAACAGCATCCGAAACTGCCTGACGGTGTTCCAGCGTGACCCTCTGTTTCGCGGGGCGCTGCGCCTGAACCTTTTGACGGAGCAGATTGACATTGTGAAGCCGCTGGGCTGGGAGCGCACCAGTACCACGCTGACCGACATGGACATGAACTACCTGCTTTTGTATCTGGAAGAAAATTACGGGCTTACCAGCGAGAAAAAGGTGCAGAGCGCCATCAAGATTGTTGCCAATGAAAACCGCTACCATCCAGTCAGGGATTACCTGAACAGCCTGCAATGGGACGGCACAGAGCGCATCCGTTACGCCCTGCATCACTTTCTGGGAGCCGATACGGACGAATACACCTATGAAGCCTTGAAACTGTTCCTGATGGGAGCCATCCGGCGGGTATTCAGACCGGGGAGCAAGTTTGAGGTCATGCTCTGTCTGGTTGGTGGTCAGGGAGCCGGGAAATCTACCTTTTTCCGGCTGCTGGCAGGCAGGGACGAATGGTTTTCAGACGATTTGAAAAAGCTGGACGATGAAAATGTGTACCGCAAGCTGCAAGGGCATTGGATTATCGAGATGTCGGAGATGATTGCCACAGCCAACGCCAAGAGTATTGAGGAAATCAAGTCATTCTTAAGCCGCCAGAAAGAAACCTACAAAGTGCCGTATGAGACACATCCGGCAGACCGGCTGCGGCAATGTGTATTTGGAGGGACGACCAACCGGCAGGACTTTTTGCCCCGTGACCGCACCGGCAACCGGCGCTTTCTCCCCGTGACGGTGTACCCGGAACGGGCGGAGGTTCACATACTGGACGATGAAGCGGCGGCGAGGGCGTATATCGAACAGATGTGGGCGGAAGCCATGACGGTTTATCGCAGTGGGAAGTATAAGCTGTCATTCAGCATGGAAATGAACCGATACCTGAACGCCCACCAGCAGGACTTTATGCAGGAAGACACACAGGCCGGCATGATCTACGCCTATTTGGAGGACTACACCGGCGACAGGGTATGTTCCAAGCAGCTTTATGAGGAAGCGCTGGGGAACTTAAATTCCCCGGCAGACTGGGAGACACGGGCAATCTGCGAGATTATGAATACCGGCATTGCGGGCGGCATCATACAGGGCTGGGTAGCCTACAAAAGCCCGAAGCGGTATAAGAAATACGGTTCTCAAAAAGGCTGGGAGCGTGTCAACCAAGCTCCGCCGGAGGGGGACGGTTTTCAGGAAATCACGGAAGAAGAAGCCCGGCAAATGGAACTTCCATTCTGAAAAGCCACCGGTTGACAGTTTGGTTGACGCTTTGGTTGACAGCCGGTTGACGGGGAAAAGCCTGATATTTGGGGCATTTCTCTCCTTTGTCAACCATGTCAACCAAGAAATCAAAGAAAAAGTAAAAAGTAATAATAGAGCGCCTATGGATTGTTTTCAAAGTCTTTTCTGCCGGTTGACACGGTTTGGTTGACACGGAGACAGTCTGCGGCTGTACACCTGTCTGACATTCCCTTGTCGGGCATATTTCATTTATGGAGGTAACTGCCTATGGCAAAAAGCAAAAACGAGAGCAATAACAAAAACAGCGGCACCCTGCTTACCGAAAAAGACGGCACCCAGTATTTTGTCATGGGGAAAGTCCGTATCAAGGTATCGGAGCATTTCGCACAGGATGGGAAGCCGCTTGACAGCCTGCTGGAAGATGTGATCCAGCACGCTGCCGCCGCTTCCTGAAAAAATACGGAATAACGACTGTCAATCAGCCCACGCTTATGATATACTTGTACCAGCGAGTATTGTATAAGCGTGGGTTGTTTCTTTTAGAAGGAGGATTTTTAACCGTGAAACAACCATACAATACAACGATTTATAACACTGCACTATATTTGAGATTGAGCCGTGACGATGAATTACAGGGGGAAAGCGGCAGTATCCAGACCCAGCGCATGATGCTTAGACAGTATGCCGCAGAGCATGGGCTGACCGTTGTAGACGAGTACATTGACGACGGATGGAGTGGGACAAATTTCGAGCGTCCAAGTTTCCAAAGGATGATTGATGACATCGAAGACGGGAAAATCAACTGCGTTGTCACAAAGGACTTATCCCGTCTGGGAAGAAACTATATCCTGACCGGTCAGTACACGGAAATCTATTTCCCCAGCAAGGGAGTACGCTACATTGCCATCAATGACAATGTGGACACCATCAACGGAGAAAGCGAGCTTGCACCGTTCTTAAACATCCTGAATGAAATGCACGCCCGACAGACCAGCAAAAAGGTCAAGGCTGCCATGCACACAAGATTTGCCAATGGCGCACACTATGGAGCCTATGCACCGCTGGGCTATGTAAAAGACCCGGACAAAAAAGGTCATCTTCTGATCGACCCGGAAACACGCTGGATTGTAGAGAAGATTTTTGACCTTGCTGTACACGGGCGTGGAGCCGCCAGCATTACACGGATTCTGGTGGAGGAAAAAGTACCTACCCCCGGCTGGCTGAACTATGAAAGATACGGGACTTTCGCCAATATCTACGCCGGTGCGCCCGCAGAAAAAGCCTATGCGTGGACGATAGCACAGGTCAAGAGCATTTTGAAAGAGGAAACCTACATCGGTCACAGCATTCACAACAAGCAGAGCAACATTTCATTCAAGAACAAGAAAAAGGTGCGGAAGCCGCAGGAAGAATGGTATCGTGTGGAAAATACCCACGAAGCCATCATTTCTGAAGAAGTGTTCCAAAAAGTTCAGGAGCTGATTGCAAGCAGACGCAGGAAACGCAGAAACGGTACGACACAGATTTTCGCAGGATTGATAAAATGTGCAGACTGCGGATGGTCTTTAGCCTATGGGGAAAACAAGCAGAATAAGAACCCATACGGGTACTACCATTGCAGCAAGCACGGGCAGGGATTACGCCAGTGTTCCATGCACTATATCCGCTATGATGTACTGTATGCCTATGTGCTTGCAAGACTGCAATACTGGTCTATGCTGGCACAGAAAGACGAGGACAATCTGCTGAAACGCCTGCTCAATGCCAGCGACAGGGAAAGAAACTCTGCGAAGAAAAAGCAGGCTGCGGAGCTGAAAAAGGCAGAGAAGCGTAAAGCCGAGGTTGACGGGCTGTTTGCTAAAATGTATGAGGACTGGTCTGCCGGACGCATAACCGAGTATAACTTCAATATGCTGTCCGAGAAGTACCAGAACGAGCAAAAGGAGCTTGAAACAAAAATAAGACAGCTTCACGAAACGATGGAAGCCGCCGTACAGACCGCAGCGGATGCTGAAAAGTGGATTGCCCTGATGAAACAGTATGTCAACCCTGTGGAGCTGACCGCCGAACTTCTGAACACTCTAATTGAAAAAATAACCGTCCACGAAGCTGTCAAGGGCGAGGACGGAAGCCGTGAGCAGGAAGTAGAAATCTACTACCGCTTCATCGGCAAAATCGACTGACCTTTCTTTTTTACCCAACAATATCTTTAATTAAGGGAGACGGGTTTATCCTATCCGGATATGACATTAGTTACCAGTTTATGTGAGATCTTGCATGTGTCAGAACATGAACTTCTGACAGCCAGCGATGACATGCATCAGCGCGAAATCGAGGAACAGTCTCGTGGATATCTGAGAATTTTAAAAGGC
The DNA here is from genome assembly GCF_003481835.1 of Roseburia sp. OM02-15. Classification (NCBI taxonomy): domain Bacteria; kingdom Bacillati; phylum Bacillota; class Clostridia; order Lachnospirales; family Lachnospiraceae; genus Roseburia; species Roseburia sp. OM02-15. Next base: position 12,556 of record NZ_QULX01000021.1, on the reverse strand, counting down.
TATACATGGATCACTTACATTTGCTATCTTGCAATTTTGATCCCATGCTTTATCGGCAATCTTGTGACAGAGCATTGCCTGTCCTGGTTTTTTATCGTAGTCGGTGGTCTTGCCATGGTATTTTCTTTCCTGAATGTACCGGTGATGACCAAAACAAGACGTGCAGAAAAATGCTTCTGGTGTTTTTATGGATCACTCATTTATATGCTGTGCGTCTGCCGAATCGTGTTAGGTGGTGACTGGTTGATCATGTCTCTGCTTGGTGTCAGCTTTGGTTTACTCAGTGTATTTTTACCGATCATTCTGTGCAGCTGGCATTTTGACTGGGCGATTTTGCATCACAAAGGACTGATCTGTCTTGCAGTTGATACGGTATTAGCCTATCTGATGGTATTTTTCGGATGTCTGTTCTATATGAAAGGTGTGACAGGTGTCATCATCGCTCAGAACCTTTGGGTACTGACAATTTTTGTAATACTTGCATGGGCAATCTTTGTGGTGTTCCGATACATCAGATGCAGTCGTTTCATGAAAACAAGTATCACAGTTGCACTTTGTGGAGTATGGATGTTTTTGGCTAACACGATGGTCAGCATTGCTTACGGCAACAGAGTTGTCAGACCAGGTGTAAACTTTCATAACTGGATGGAGTTTGGGGGACAAAATATCGGACTGGTGATTCTGATCGTTGGTGCAGTGATGGTTGCAGTTAGCATGATCCGGAATATGAGAAAGTAAAAGATATGAAAAACTAAATGGGATAAAAATAAGGTATGTCTATCCGCGTTAAAGTTGTGAGATGGACGTACCTTATTTTGTTGTGTATATAACAGATGGATTACCTATATTATTGGTAACGTGTGCCGACTTTTTTTGGAATATCTTCAAGTAATATTTTTAACAAAATGAACACTATTGACGAAAGTATCGTTATAACGATATAATAATTTTAGAAAAATAAGTATTATTTACGATAGTTTTTTTGCAGAAAAAAGGAGTGAGGGTATGGGCGGAAAACTTACGATTTATCACGGATCACAAAAATTAATACAGCAGCCTGTTTATGGGGCAGGAAATGTACGGAATGATTATGGTTTGGGTTTTTACTGCACAGAAAATCTGGATCTTGCAAAAGAATGGGCATGTACAGAAGAAAATAGCGGATATGCCAATTGTTATCAATTAGATCTTTGCGGACTTACCATACTGAATCTGTCAGATTACAGATACCATATTTTAAATTGGCTGTCATTGTTGTTACAAAATCGTGTTTTCAAAATATCGAATGATCTGGCAGCAGAAGGAAAAGAATATATTTTAGATACTTTTTTACCGGAATATGAAGAAAAAGATATTATCATTGGTTATCGTGCAGACGATTCTTATTTTTCGTTTGCCAATGCTTTTTTGAATAATACATTGTCGCTTGCTCAGTTGGAAAAGGCAATGTATCTTGGAAAATTAGGGGAACAGATTGTGCTAAAAAGTAGAAAAGCATTTGAACAGCTTTCTTTTCAGGAAGCCATCTATGCAGAAAAAGAGACTTATTATCCGAAGAAGATGAACCGCGATCAGGGCGCAAGGGAGGCATTTCGTTCAGAACGAAGCAAAAAGAGAGCAGCAGATGCGATTTATATGATTGATATTTTACGAGAGGAGTGGAAAAATGATGATGCACGCTTATCCAGAAACTTATCTGAATGATGCAATGGATAACCTTGGAAATATGTTTGATTATGGAATCGTAGATCTTCATTATGATCCGGAGCGTTTTTATGAGCAGTTTCTGGCTTCAGGAGTGGCAAAGCAGTTTGAGCAGGGAAATCCAAAATATGTGGCAGGATTGTCTGGTCCGGAACTTGCAATCGAAGTAATCTATCGAACGGAAGATCATCGACCGACACAGATGCCTTCCGAGGAAGTTGATAAATCGCCGGAATACTGGGCTGGCTGGAGCCTTGCCTATTATCAGTGGTATCGGGCGCACCGTTTTTCCTATTTGCAGCAGTATGGACTGACGATTCAACGCATATTGTCTATGTATCCAACTTTGCATGAAGCAGACTTGTCAAAATTTGTTTCGGTAGCAGATGAGATTATCGCAAAAGAAAAATCAGCTCAGATCAGCAATTTGCAGAGAATGAGGAAAAATTGCGGCATGACGCAGAAAGAACTTGCCGAAAAATCAGGAACATCTCTGCGCATGGTGCAGTTGTATGAACAAAGGCAGCAGGATATCCGAAAAGCAGAAGCACAGACACTTGTAAATTTGTCGAAAGTGCTGGGATGTGGAGTAGAAGATCTGTTTGATTGAAATTAAAAGGGAATGCAGAACGAAAGCCGTTTTTGCATTCCCTTTTTCAACGGAGAAGGAGGGATTTGAACCCTCGCGCCGTGTTACCGACCTACTGGTGTTCGAAGCCAGACCCTTCAGCCACTTGGGTACTTCTCCAAAATAAGACTTAATTAGTATAAACATTTTTCAGAGGTTCGTCAATCCCTGAAAAGTATGCTAAAATATAGTTTACTGTAAAATTTTCAGACAGGGCAATTAGTCTTGTAATCCCCTGGTTAATTTGATAAAATTCAGAACATACGATGTGTTTTTTTCACAGATTGTTTTATAATAAAAAGTACAAGAAATAAACAGGGTAATCTGATCATCTGTGAACTGAGAGAGGAGCGGAAACAATGAAAAGAATCGGAATGCTGACAAGTGGCGGAGACTGCCAGGCTTTAAATGCCGCAATGCGCGGAGTAGTAAAAGGATTAAATACCAATCTGGATGAACTGGAGATTTATGGTTTTTACGATGGATACAAAGGACTGATCTACGGAAATTATCGTCTGCTGACATCCAAAGATTTTTCCGGAATTCTGACAAAAGGCGGAACGATTCTTGGAACATCCCGCCAACCGTTCAAATATATGCGTGTGCCGGATGAAAACGGACTGGACAAGGTAGAGGCAATGAAACATACCTATCACAAACTGAACCTTGACTGTCTGGTAATTCTTGGCGGTAACGGTACACAGAAAACCGCAAACCTGCTTCGTGAGGAAGGTTTGAATATCATTCATCTGCCAAAAACCATCGACAATGATATTTATGGTACGGATATTACCTTCGGTTTTCAGAGTGCGCTGGATATTGCGACGGGCGTTATCGACTGCATTCATACTACAGCAGCTTCCCATAACCGCGTATTTATCGTGGAGATCATGGGGCATAAAGTTGGCTGGCTTCCGCTTCATGCCGGCGTAGCAGGCGGCGCTGATATCATTCTGATCCCGGAGATCCCGTATGATATTGACAAAGTTGTAGAGGCCATCAACAAACGAAGCAAAGATGGAAAAGGTTTCACGATTCTGGCAGTTGCTGAAGGTGCGATTTCCAAAGAAGATGCAAAACTTTCCAAGAAAGAGCTGAAGGCAAAGAAAAAAGAGACAAAATATCCGTCTGTCTCCTATGAAGTGGCAGCACAGATTCAGGAGCGTACAGGAAATGAAGTGCGTGTTACCGTTCCGGGACATATGCAGCGTGGCGGAAGTCCGTGTGCTTACGACCGTGTTCTGTGTACACAGCTTGGTGCGCATGCAGCAAAACTGATTCTGGATGAGGATTACGGCTACATGGTTGGTATGATCGACGGTCAGACCAGGAAAGTACCTTTGGGCGATGTTGCCGGCAAACTGAAAATGGTTCAGCCGGACTGCCAGCTGATCAAAGAAGCTAAATTAGTGGGAATCTGCTTCGGAGATTAATAATTATATTCAAGAATGCTTCGGTATTCTTGTTGCGAGGCGCTAACTGCATAAATTGCAATAAAACGTGTTACTGAGAGTTAGAAAGGAGCCGCTATGTCTTATACGGCTTTATATCGAAAATACCGTCCGTCCGAATTTGAGGATGTAAAAGGACAGGAGCATATTGTTACAACATTAAAAAATCAGATCAAAGCAGACCGTATCGGACATGCTTATCTGTTTTGCGGTACCCGTGGAACCGGAAAAACCACGGTAGCAAAAATTTTTGCAAAAGCCGTAAACTGTGAGCATCCGGTGGACGGAAGTCCCTGTGGGGAGTGCGCTTCCTGCAAGGCGATCGCAGCAGGCTCATCCATGAACGTGATCGAGATCGATGCGGCTTCCAACAACGGTGTGGAAAACATTCGTCAGATCCGTGAGGAAGTTTCCTATTCCCCGACGCAGGGAAAGTATAAAGTATACATCATCGATGAGGTTCACATGCTTTCCATCGGAGCCTTCAATGCTTTGCTGAAAACACTGGAAGAACCGCCATCTTATGTTATCTTTATTCTGGCAACCACAGAATCACACAAGATTCCGATCACGATTCTGTCCCGTTGTCAGAAGTACGACTTCCGCAGGATTTCCATCGAGACGATTTCAGACCGTCTGATGGATCTGTTGCAGCAGGAAGGCGTGGAAGCAGAGGAAAAAGCAGTCCGTTATGTGGCAAAAGCCGGAGACGGTTCCATGCGAGATGCGTTAAGTCTGCTGGATCAGTGTATCGCTTTTTATCTGGGTGAACCGCTGACCTACGACCATGTGCTGGAAGTGCTTGGCGCGGTGGATACTGAAGTATTCAGCCGTTTGCTTCGTTCCATTCTGGCAAATAACGTGGTGCAGGCGATTGAACTTTTGGAAGAACTGATCGTGCAGGGACGTGAACTGGGGCAGTTTGTGACCGATTTTGTATGGTATCTGCGTAACCTTCTTCTGGTCAAAAGCTCCGACCAGATGGAAGATGTGCTGGACATGTCCAGTGAAAATCTGGCATTATTAAAAGAAGAAGCGGACATGATCGAGGGTGATGTGATCATGCGTTACATCCGTATTTTTTCAGATTTATCCGGTCAGCTTAAATATGCACCGCAGAAGCGTGTATTAATTGAGATCGCTCTGATCAAACTTTGCCGCCCGGCAATGGAAACCACGCAGGATGCGCTGACCGACCGTGTGGCACAACTTGAGAAAAAAGTAGAAGAAGGTGTAACCGTGGTGGCAGCAGCATCGGCTGTGCAGCCTGCTTCGGGCAGTGCACCTGCTACACCACAGAAACCGAAAGAACCGGCGCAGATGCCGAAAGCAATCCCGGATGACATCCGTCAGGTGGTAAAAAACTGGAGTTCCATTGTGCGTGAACTTCCGGGTGTTACTGCGACTTATTTGAGGAGCGCACACTTAAGCCTTGGCGGAGAAAATAAATTAATGCTGGTGTTTGATGACGATTTGGCATATACTTATGTGACGGAGGAGCGTCGCAGGACGGAAATCACGGAACGGATCTCAAACCGGATCGGCAAAGAGATTGAGGTAGTGATGCAGTCCAACGATTCCGGACGCCCATTCGAAGAGAATTATATCGATCTGGAACAGATTGTCCACATGGATATTGAAGTGGAAGATGAATAACTGCAGGAAAATACGGAATGAACCCTGAAAGAAACAAACAGGGAGTAAATTGCGTGTAAATGCGGGTAAAATTTGAAATAGCAGGAGGATGCAATATGGCAAAAAGAGGTGGATTTCCGGGAGGAATGCCGGGAAACATGAATAATCTGATGAAACAGGCACAGAAAATGCAGCGTCAGATGGAAGAAGCAACCAAAGAGCTGGAAGAGAAAGAAGTATCTGCCAGCGCAGGCGGCGGAGCAGTAGAAGTAACTGTATCCGGTAAAAAAGAAGTAGTAAAAGTAAAATTAGCAGAAGAAGTAGTAGATCCGGATGATATCGAGATGCTGGAAGATCTGATCGTAGCTGCTACAAACGAAGCACTGCGTAAAATGGATGAAATCTCACAGCAGTCCATGTCCAAGATTACAGGCGGCATGGGAATGGGCGGAGGATTTCCGTTCTAATGGATTACTACAGCAAGCAGATCAGTAAATTGATTGAAGAACTGTCTTCTCTGCCGGGCATCGGCAGCAAGTCCGCGCAGCGTCTGGCATTTCACATCCTGAACATGCCGACAGAGCGGGTAGAACGACTGGCAGACACCATTCTGGATGCCAGAAAAAATATCCGTTACTGCAAGACCTGTTACACACTGACAGATGCGGAAGAATGCCCGATCTGTCGAAACAACGGACGTGATCATTCCACGATCATGGTAGTGGAGACTACCCGTGATCTGGCAGCTTATGAAAAGACAGGACAGTACGATGGCGTATATCATGTGTTACACGGCGCGATTTCCCCAATGCTTGGAATCGGACCGGAAGATATCCGTCTGAAAGAACTGATGCAGCGTCTGCAGGGCGATGTAAAAGAAGTGATCATCGCCACGAACTCCAGCCTGGAGGGAGAGACGACTGCCATGTATATCAGCAAACTGATCAAACCGACCGGGATTAAAGTATCGCGAATTGCCAGCGGTGTGCCGGTGGGCGGTGATCTGGAATATATTGATGAGGTTACATTATTAAGAGCTCTGGAAGGACGAGTGGAATTATAGTCTGTAAAAATGTGATGCTATTTTTATGATAGAATCGCAGATATGATTGCAATAAATATACATTTTGGTTATATGATGTATATTTCGCAAAAAAGCTATAGGGAAACTTGGTTCGATAGAGCAGAGCAAGAAAGGGAGCACATTATGACAAAGTTAGAACTTGAAAAAATTGCTGTAGAAGTGCGCAAAGGAATCATCACCGGCGTACACAGCGCAAAATCCGGTCATCCGGGTGGATCTTTATCCGCAGCAGAGATTTTTACTTATCTGTATTTTGTAGAGATGAATGTAGATCCGAAAAATCCGAAAGATCCGAACAGAGACAGATTCGTCCTTTCCAAAGGACATGTTGCACCAGGTCTGTATGCGACACTGGCACAGAAAGGATATTTCCCGGTAGAAGAGCTGAAAGGACTGCGTCATATCGGCTCCATGCTTCAGGGACATCCGGATATGAAACACATTCCGGGTATTGATATGTCCAGCGGTTCCTTAGGACAGGGATTTTCTGCAGCAGTTGGTATGGCACTGGCAGCAAAAATGGACGGCAAAGATTACCGCGTATATTCACTTGCCGGTGATGGTGAGATCCAGGAGGGACAGATCTGGGAGGCATCTATGTTTGCCGGAGCACGTAAACTGGACAACCTTGTATTATTCGTAGACAACAACGGTCTTCAGATCGATGGAAATATCGCAGACGTATGCTCACCGTACCCGATCGATAAAAAGTTTGAGGCATTCAATTTCCATGTAATCAACATCAACGGAAATGATTTTGACGAGATCGCAGCAGCATTAAAAGAGGCTCGCGAGACAAAAGGTCAGCCGACAGCTATTATCGCAAAAACAATCAAAGGTAAAGGTGTATCTTACATGGAGAATCAGGCCGGATGGCATGGAAAAGCTCCAAACGATGAAGAATTTGCCATTGCTATGGAAGAATTAAAGAAAGCAGGTGAAGCATTATGTCAGAAATAAAGAAAATCGCAACAAGAGACAGTTACGGCAATACATTAGTAGAGCTTGGTAAAGAGCATGATAATTTAGTAGTTCTGGATGCTGACCTTGCTGGAGCAACCAAAACAGGCGTATTCAAAAAAGAGTTCCCGGAGCGTCACATTGACTGTGGTATCGCTGAGGGCAACATGGCAGGTATCGCTGCAGGTCTTGCTACCTGTGGAAAAGTTCCGTTCATGAGTTCTTTCGCAATGTTTGCAGCAGGACGTGCTTTTGAGCAGGTTCGTAACTCCATCGGATACCCGCACTTAAATGTAAAAATCGGTGCAACTCACGCAGGTATCTCTGTAGGTGAGGATGGAGCAACTCATCAGTGTAACGAGGATATCGCACTTATGCGTACAATTCCGGGCATGGTAGTCATCAATCCGTGTGACGATGTAGAAGCAAAAGCAGCTGTTCGTGCCGCTTACGAGTACGAAGGACCGGTTTATTTAAGATTTGGTCGTCTGGCAGTTCCGGTAATCAACGACGAAGCAACCTACAAATTCGAGATCGGTAAAGGTATCGTATTAAAAGAAGGTAAAGACGTAACTATTATCGCAACAGGTCTGTGTGTAAACGAAGCTCTGGAAGCAGCAAAACTGCTGGCAGCAGACGGCATTGATGCAGAAGTGATTAACATCCATACGATCAAACCGCTGGATGAGGATCTGGTTGTTGCATCTGCACAGAAAACAGGCAAAGTCGTAACAGTAGAAGAGCACTCTGTAATCGGTGGTCTTGGAAGTGCTGTATGCGATGCGTTAAGCGAGAAAGCTCCGACAAAAGTAATGAAGATCGGTGTGTATGATCGCTTTGGTGAGTCTGGACCGGGTGCTGAGCTGATTAAGAAATATGAGCTTGATGGTGAGAGCATCTATAAAAAAGTAAAGGGCTTTATGGCTTAAAAAATCTTGTTTAGGGTGGCTTAAAATTCTTAAGCCTGTGAAAACGCCAGTCATCCATCTTACCTCCGCAGCTAACAATCGCTTGCTGAGGAAAGATGGATGACTGGCGTTTATTTACGTTGAGATAATTATAAATTTTTGCGCCAATCTGCACTGTGTGTTGATTCTTCAATCTCGCTTTCATATACTTTGAGTTTATTTCCAAAAAACGGCAAAGTTTTACAGTGTTTCCGTGATATTATTCCCCGAGAAATTTAAAACACTATGATTGTATGAAAATATAGAGAAAGAGGGAATCAAAAACATGGGAAATCAGCGTGACAGACAGTTTACACTTCCGAAAAACATTCGCCAGATGGGACAGTTTGGAGATACATATAAAATATACGTCGAGGATTTTGTATACACCTATGTGCATCGGACGCTTCACATGGAAAAACAGGAACATGAAATCGCGGCAGCTGTTTTACTTGGAAAAACCTGCCGGCGCAACAATCAGGAGTACATTTTTATCAGTGGCGCACAGCAGGTATCTTTTTCGGAATGGGGACAAGCTGATGAAACAGATTCGATGCAGCATTTTACAGAAAATGATATGACCGTTTTGAAATCAGATGCAGAACTAAATTCAAAACCAAATGCGGAACCAGATACGGGATTCGATACGCAAAAAGAAGATGCTGTGTATCAAACGGAAGAGACTATGTATGATGTCCCTGTTTCCGCGATCGCATCGCAGGAACGTCAGCAGCAATTCTGGGAAAAAGTATATCAGGGCATTAAGGAATATTTCAGCGATCTGGAACTCTTGGGATGGTATTTTAATCTGGATGGCGATAATCTGGAGATCAGTGCGTCCATGCAGCAGTTTTTTGACGCAACAGAGGAACACGGTTCCAAATTTTTATACTTTGAGGACAAGCTGAACCGGCAGGACGTATTTTTCGTGCAGGAACAGCATTCCCTGCAACGGGTGGAAGGCTACGCGGTGTATTATGAAAAAAATCCATCCATGCAGGAGTTTCTGGTGGCACAGAACCGTCATACGGAGCCGCCACGCGTGGAAGGAGAGGGTATTTCTGCCAAACGGGAGGATGTTGCGCAGAATTACCGTGCCATTTTGAATAAACTGAATGAGAAACCGGCAAAAAAGAAACGTCAGCCCTTTGTCTATGTGGCAGGAGTTGCAGTTTTGGCAGTGGTGGCAGCGACAGGCATCACGCAGGTGGGCAATTATCAGAATCTGAAGACTCTGCAACAGACGTTACAGACTGTTTCGGGAAATGTGCAGGGAAAGCAGGACGCAAAGAAAACTTCGTCTACGGATCCAAAAGAAGTAGCAAAATCCGGGGATGAGAAAAACGCGGGACAGACCTCAGAGGCATCATCAGATGGAAAACAGGAGACAGGTGAACAGAATACAACCCAATCCGGTGAGACTAGCGATGCAGCGCAGACAGCGTCAGAAAATGCATCAGGAAAGCAGGGGACAGATCAAAATACTGATACAAAGTCAGATCAGAGCGCAAATCAGAATACCGATACGAAGGCAGATCAGGGCACTACACAGAATACAGACGTGAAGGCAGATCAGAGCACAAAAAAGAATACAGATCAGAGTCAGGGGAATCAGAGTCAGAACACGCAGTCACAGCAGACTTCTGCTCAGGATGTGCGGCATTACACTGTGAAAAAAGGAGACAGCCTTATGTCGATCAGCAAAGCGATTTATCATGACACAAGCATGATTGACAAAATCTGTTCCATGAACCAGATCGAGAACATGGATATGATTTATGAAGGGCAGGATCTGATTTTACCGTAAAAGGGCGGGAAAACTTCCGTCACGCTGGACTTCGCAGAAAAAATGAATTATGATGTATAGGAAAAAGCATTTCTGAAACGGAGGAAAGCATGAAAGACACAGGAAAAAGCAACCTGCAGATGGTTCGGGATAACTGGGAAGAAATCGAGCGAAAAGTTCGTGAACATCATAGAAAACAATTAAAGATAGCGGCGCTGATTGTTGGAATCTGCGTGGCACTTGGAATCACTTATTATGTATATGTGCAGCACAAATCTTACACAGATTATAAAATCGTAGATACCGTGGAGCGTTCCGACAGCGCAGCAACGCATTTTGTGCAGTATAATGGACATTTATTAAAATACAGCAATGACGGAGCCGTTTACACAACCGTTAACAATGATGTGATCTGGAATCAGAGCTTTGAAATGCAGGAGCCGACTGTATCGATCTGTCAGAAATATGTGGCGTTTGCTGACAGTGATGGAAAAGAAATCTATGTCATGGATGACAGCGGCACACAGGGCAAATTCAAGGTAACAATGCCTGTAATAAAAATGGATGTCTCTGCGCATGGCACGGTGGCAGTTTTGATGGAAGATGATGGTACAAGCTATCTGGCACTTTACAGCAAATCTGGCGAACAGCTGGCAGAGGGTGCGATCCATGTGGAAAATGGTGGTACACCGTTAGCAATTGCGCTGTCGGCAGATGGTCAGAAACTGGCAGTTTCCAGTATGGATATTCATGATGGAAGCGTAAAATCCACCGTAAGTTTTTATAATTTTGGCGCAGTAGGTGAAAACAAAGTAGATCATATCGTTGCAAGTTACTCTTATGCAGATACGGTGATTCCGGAACTGACATATATTGGATCTGACCATGTACTTGCATTTTCCGATAAGGGTGTTTATACATTTACCGGAAGCACAGAGCCAAAAGAAGGACCGAAGAAAGAGACCGACGAGGAGATCAAAGGTGTTTTCTACGATGAGTCCTATTTTGCGCTTATTTTTGCGGCAGGCAAGGATGAGGCAAAACGCCGTGTCGAAGTATATAATATGAAATGCAGTCAGCAGGTAACGTTTGAAACAGATTTTTCCTTTGAGGAAGCACAGTTTCTGGATAATCATGAGATCTGCCTGACCAGTGAAAATGCCTGTGCACTGTATACACTTGGCGGGCGTGAAAAATTTTACTATGAATTTGAAAATCGTCTGTGTGCCGTGACACATGTCAGCGGATATCGCAGATATGCCTTTGTAATGGAAGGAAAAACCGAACAGGCGCGTTTGAAGCTGTTCGACGGACAGAAAACAGGAGATAAGTAGTCATGAATTGGTTATTCTGGATTGTGGTGGCAATTATCGTATTTTTTGCAATCCGAGGATGGAACAGAGGTCTGCTGCGCATTTTGTATTCGCTGATCTCTGTTGTGCTGCTGATAGGACTGATATCCTATGCAACGCCATATGTTACCAGTTATATAAAAGAAAACACAGGAGTTTACACTTTATTACAGGAACGCTGTACGCAGGCGTTGAAAAATCGTGGAGAATCGACAATAGAAGAAAAAACGTCGGAACAAACCAGTAATACAGAAGTGGCAGGTGTATCCCTTCCGGAGCATGTTACTTCTTATATAACAGATTCTGGAAATGCACTGCTGGATCAGGCAGGCGTCTATGATATGCTTGGAAGTAAACTGGCAGATTGGATTCTGGCGGGAATTTCATATTTTATTGCGTTGATCATTGCGGGGATTATTGTATCGTTGATCGGCAGGGCACTCCGAATCGTGAGCCGGATTCCTGTGATCAAAGGAATCAACCGGACGCTTGGAATATTTGCAGGTGGTTTTCAGGGACTGCTTTTGATCTGGCTGCTCTTTTTGCTGCTTACTTTATTTGCGGCAACAGACCTTGGAAAAATGTGTATCGAACAGATTGATCAAAATGTTGTGCTCAGATATTTGTATTATGATAATGCATTGTCGAAGATTTTGACTGGATTTTTATTTGGTAAGTAAAAATATAAGAAAGAATAGAAACGAAAAGGTAATAGATGTTGTGGATGAGAATGCTGGAACTACAACATCTATTGTTCTGTAAAAAGACTTGAAAAAAATGTAAAAAAATGTGTAAAAAAGTGTTGACAATGTAAAGCCCCGATGGTATTATCTAATAGCTGTCGCGGGGAACGAAGCAAAATGAAAAACAACTTTTAAAAAAAGTTAAAAAAGTTGTTGACAAGAGCAAAAACCTGTGATAAGATAAAAAAGTCGCTGAACGAAAGCGATAACAAAGAACTTTGATAACTGAACAGTGAAATAACCTTGAAAGATTCATTGAGAACAGC
>NZ_QULX01000020.1:0-44567 GCF_003481835.1 Roseburia sp. OM02-15 | reverse complement strand
CCTGACAGGATTCTTCGTTTTCTTATTATATAAATTTTCAGTCAAAAACGCGACAAACAAGAATATATCAATTTTCCAAATACTCACAAATTCCTTTCTGTAGCGCATCTACCAATTTATCCTGATATTGTGCAGTATTCAACAACGTCTCTTCTTCCGGATTTGATAAAAATCCACATTCCACGATCACCGTCGGCGCCGCCGTGTTTTTCAGAATATAATAACTGGTATTGGCTTTCGCCATCCGATGATTCTCCGGATCTGCATGCTCGATCAGGCTCTTTTGTAATATTTCTGCAAGCACTTTTCCTTCTTTTGATTCTGAATAATAAAATACCTGCGCGCCTTTTGCGGAACTGTCAGTATAACTGTTCTGATGGATGCTGATCACCGCATCCGGCTGCTCGGAATCCATCTTCGCCACACGATTTTTCATATCCGACGTTTTTTCGTTTGTTGCATTCGCATCTGCCAGATTTCTGTCATCGGTTCGCGTCATAACCACCCGGATATTTTGTTTTTCCAAACTCTTTTTGAGTTTTAAAGCGATCGCCAGATTCACTTCTTTCTCTTTTGTCCCAGCAACTCCGATCTTGCCCGGATCGTTTCCGCCGTGTCCACTGTCTATACAAATGCAGTACCGCGCTTTCTGTACACTGCGATTCATGACATCATACTGCACTACCCGTGGCACTCGTATGGCAGCAACTACAAGGCAAACTAATAACGCTGTAACACCGATTCTTTTTTTCACGCAAAAATACCCGAACATATGTAATCTCACTTACAATGTATTCGGGTATTTACTACACTATTACTAATTCATATACTCTGCAATGGTATCCCAGATCGTATTTTTCTCATATCCAAGCTTCCAGAAAGATGCACCTGCCAGATGATTATTTTTCATCACATCCAGCTTTTCTCCGATGGATTTCTGATCTTCCACCCAGATTTTGTACGTCTTGCCGTCATGCTCATATTCTGCATAATACTGTCCGCAGTCATCCAGCCACTGAAGCGTTACCGCATTTGTTGCCACACGGGTATCTACTTCACTCATGCTGACCACTTCACTGGATACAGTATAACCGCTCTGTGCCTCATCCGATGCCTGATCTGACTGATCATCTGAAGCAGTCACCGGTGTCAGCTCCCACACTCTTGTGTAGAACGGAACTCCAAGGATCACCTGCTCTGCCGGAACATCCTTTAACGTATCTTCAATTCCCTGACGAACGAAGCCGATGGATGCCACAGAACCTTCATCTGATCCATTGTAATGCTCATCGTATGCCATGATCACAATGTAATCCGCAAATACAGCCTGCTCTCCACAGTCATAGAAAGAGTTATAAGATGCCGGAACATAATTATCCACGGACAATACAATGTCATTATTTTCACATTTGATAGAAAGCTCCCGGATAAATTCCAGATATCCGTCTGCCGCTTCTGCACTTAAGGATTCAAAATCCACATTGATGCCATCCAAATCATATTTAATCGCTTCTGCCACCAGATTATTCACCAGATTATCTCTGCTGGACGTGAGATTCAATACAGAAGTAGAATCTACGTCACTGTTCTCCAGATTACTCACCAGTCCCCAGACTTCAATTCCCTGCTGATGACAGTAAGTCACATAATCTGAACTGCACAGGGAAGCAATATTTCCACTGTTGTCATTCAGGTAAAACCATGTCGGTGAAATTACATTTACCCCTTTGGTACGTCCCAGTACATCTGCCACATTTCCATTTGCAGTCTGATTGGTCACCTGATGCCATGCCATATTGATCGTCTTATCTCTGGTAATATGAGAAAATTTCGGCTCTGTATAATTATGATCGTACAGAACATCCTGCTCACTGCCAACAGCTTTCGTTTTCATATATCCGATAAATCCATCCTGACTGCACACTTTACTCCAGGATCCGACGGTATCCAGAACAGTCACCAGATCACCTTTTTTGATTTCGGAAAGGATCGGGCTCTTGACGCCGCCTTTCTGCCGGATCTGTGTATTCTTTTTCACCGTCTGATAAGTCACATCATCCCACTGATCAGAAATCACGATGCGTCCCGGATCTGTATATACTTCATAGTGAATATCCGTGTATTTCTGCACAAAAGACATGGACAGATACATTTCTCCATCCCGCACCAGGGCGATCACATGATCCGCTGTCTCAGATGATTTTCCAAGCAGATACTGTGTGCTGTCCGGTGTCACATTGATCAGTCCATCCGGTGTCACATAACGCAAAACCTGCTCTGTCGCATCCCAGTAAAATCGCTTATTCAAATATTTATGCACGGTCTGATAATTAACATACACCTCATCATCCTGCAGGATTGCATGATTTTGTACCTGCTCATTATCATAGACCACAAACAGCTCATCATCTTCCGATAAACTGTAATATTCCTTGTAATCAGTTACCTCCTTTGACGGAGAATATTTTTTCAAAAAAGTCGTAAGTCCGACGATCAAAACGATCAATATGATCAGCGCCGTCACCCCGACTGCCAGAATTAATTTTTGCTTTCCCCTTTTTGTTTGCTGTCTTCGTGAAGCCATCGCTCCCTCCTTTTCTCACCTGTATATCATCCCCTGCGGATCTCTCTTATATACGATAGATAGTATGTAACATTTTCCACAGATTTTCAGACATGTCTGAATGCTACTGTTATGTTCAGTATACATGAAAAAAAAATGCGATGCAACCATTCCGATCAAACCTTAATGAAGGTTTTATAAAACATTTTTCAAACGGCAATCGGTACAGCATAAGGGCATGGATAAGTATTCGTGTGAACCTGCCGGCTCTGTTTTTGCCCCTGCCGTACCGTTGGTATTTGAGGAAACCTTCTGCCGTTTTTGTTATTCTTCTGTTTTTACTACATCAAATCTAAGCTCCGATAATGCGCCCTCATCGAACACATAATCGCGCATATAATCTACATTTTCCCGGACAAACATGGTTTCTGACACTTCATCCGAATTACTCGGAAAACCTTCCAGCCAGATAGAAATCCCCTGTTTTTCATAATTTTGAAGTTCGATCAGGAGTGGTTGTCCGGAACCAGCAAATGTCTGCTTCATAAAAATACCTCATCTCTGACCATAGCGGAAGTAAGTTCGTGATATACAATCCGCCAATAACTTTATTTCAAGAATATCTTTCCTATTCCTGCTGCAAAATGTGTGTCCTGCAATGCATGATATCTGCTCCCACACACTTCCGTAATCTTATAAAACTTTGGATATGATTCTATGTTTCGTCACTGTTATGCTCCGGCAAAAAGGTATGACAACGTTGTCTTCGTCTTTATCTTTCTTTTTACCTCCGTATCTATATTCTTACAGTTTTATCTTTTCTGACTGTCACAGATTTCTGCCGGATTTCTCTTATCCACCCCCAGTTCTTTGTCAGTTTCGGTAAATGCACATATACTAACAAAAAAGTATTCTTAAGAACTTTCCCCCATACCGACAGCTCGTCCTGATAAAAATAATACATCAGGTCTGCACCTTACTTTACTTTTCACCCCAAAAAAGCCAAGTATTCGGGCAAAATCTGTGACGCGTCTGAATAAATACCAGATTTCTCTCCTGGATACATAAAACGGAAAATATAAAGATGGTCAGTTGACCTACCTAGATCTGTGGGATCTCTCCCCTTGCAGCAAAAGCATCTGTAAAATGTACAGAATTGTACGATGCATGAAATCTGCTGCAGTCCCCAGTCTGTAAAAATCCTTCTGCTGAAACAACATTACAAAAGAATTATTAACAAACTGATATGAATTTGATCTATCCGTATGTACGGAAAACTTCTTGAGCCATAATATACCACAATCAATTTGAAAAATCAACTTAATTTTTAATTTTTCTTTAAAAAGAATAAAAAACAGGAAATTGTCATTAATTTCATACATTCTTTATGAATGAATGCTTGACGAAAAACACAAGATTATATATACTTTTCTAACAAGTAAGGAAGTGATGACATGAAAATTGAAAAATTAAATGACCATCAGATTCGCTGTACCTTAACCAGTGAAGACCTGGCTACGCGCAATATCAAACTCAGTGAGCTCGCCTATGGTTCAGAGAAAGCAAAAGCTCTGTTCCGCGATATGATGCAGCAGGCAGCTATGGATTTTGGATTTGAAGCGGAAGATATACCAATCATGATAGAAGCAATTCCACTCTCCTCGGAGAAGATTGTTCTTATTATTTCCAAAGTGGAATCACCGGATGAGCTGGATACCAGATTTTCCAACTTCACTCAGGCGGACACCGACAATGAAAATGAAGATGACGACATCCTCTCCTTTGGTTCTGATACCTTTGGCGACAATTCCGATCAGGAACCGGATGACACGTCCATGCAGTTACTTGATCTGCTCCAGCAGTTAAAGCAGGCACACAAAAAAGAGGAATCTTCCACAGGGAAGAAAGAGACTTCTTCCATTCCTTCTGATCTTGTCCGACTGTTTACGTTCCGTGAACTGGATGCAGCTATTCTTGCAGCTAACACCTTGCAGGGATTTTATCAGGGAAAAAATACACTGTATAAAGATCCTCAGGAGGGAGATTATTATCTGATCCTTCACCAGAGTCAGCATACCATCGCTGAATTCAATCAGGTGATCCATCTGATCAACTCCTACCTGCAGTCGAAGAAATATGTGACCGGTACTCAGGCTTATTACGAAGAACATTTCCAGAAGATCATCATTGGAAATGCATTACAGCAATTAGGCGAAATTGCCTGATTTCCGAATCTGAAATCAAAAAGTCAAAAGAAAAGCAACAAGAAAGTGCGCTATCGTCCACACGAAGTGCTTTTACTTGATAGGAAATTTATCGTAATGTCCTATCAAATGAAAAAACTGCTATGCAAAGAACCTCTCTGCATAGCAGTTTTTATTTGAAATTATATCGTTTACAGTGCCAAGCCTGTGCCTTATGCTACAACATCATTGAGGCGGTCTACTAATTCCTGCGGCTCAATGCCATGCACCATAGCAGCCTGCTCGATGGTCTCCATCTGAGAAGACGGGCATCCGAGGCAGTGCATACCAATGCCGAATAATACTTCTGCAATGCTGTCGATATGCTCCTGATCACGTAATAATTCACCGATCATGGTGTCTTTGGTAATCTGTGCCATTTTGCTGTACCTCCTTATTTTTACTAAGCGTAGTATAATACGTTTGCTCAAAATATGCAACCCCAGTTTATCCTCCGATCTGGGACATTTTTCTTGTATCCGCTTCCCCGGAAGCTGACGCATCAACAGATGACTCCGCCTGTACTTCACCAAAATGATGTTCCTTCGGTTTTCGTTGAATCGCATCCGCAATTGCATCTGCGATCTCCTCATCCGTACTTCCGTCACGTAACATCTGACGCAGATCAATCCCTGCTCCGGAATACAGGCATAATTTAAAAAATCCTTCCGAAGTCAGTCTGATCCGGTTACAGGTGCTGCAGAATTTTTCATGCACCGCACCGATAATACCGATCTCCCCTGCAAATCCCGGTGCCCGGTAATAGACTGCCGGACCGTTTCCAAGGATTTCCTTTACTTGATATGCCTCCGGATAGCGTGCAAAAAACATTTCCTTGATCTGTTCCGCGGAAAATGCCTCATACTGATCTCCGTATCCGATGGGCATCATTTCGATAAATCGCACGGCAATCTGTTTTTCCTTAGCCCATGTAAAAAAATCCGGAATCTCATCAATATTTACGCCCTGTACCGGTACACAGTTTATTTTTAACGGAATCCCGCTTTTATATACCGCTTCAATACCGCGCTCTACCTGCTCATACATATCTTTCCCGGTCACTTCCAGATAACGCGCTCTGTTTCGCGTATCCAGACTCACATTGATGGCATCCACGCCTGCTTCCTGCAGCTGTGGCAGCATTTCTTCCAACAGGACACCGTTTGTCGTCAGTGTCACCATATCAATGCCCTCAATCTGCTTAATCTCACGGATCAGACTGTCGCAGCCACGGCGCACCAGCGGTTCTCCACCGGTCAGCTTTACTTTTCGGATCCCCAGTTTTGCCAGAATTTTCACGATCCGCAGGATCTCCTCGTAACGCAGGATCCGCTCATGCGGAATAAACGGCACATCCTCCGGCATACAATATTTGCATCGCAGGTTACAGCGGTCGGTGATTGATATTCTGATATAATCAATTTCTCTGTTATAACGATCTGTAATCAAAATATTCTCCTGTTTAAAATAATATAGTTACGACCATACCCGCCGCATTTTTATACACGGACGGATTGGCACTTTCTTTTCCACAGTAAACGCGAAATGGTGTGGTTCCCTTGATCGGTGCAAAATGCAGATCTTCATCTGCCCAGCTGCTGGTATCACCCTTTTCCAGACCATCCTGTGAACGCTGATCCTGCTCATATGCCAACAGGAAGCGATATGCTGACAGCTCATTTGCCTCCAGCACGATCTTTTCCTTGTAATTGTCATTGGTAAAAATCTGAAACTTCACAGAACCATTTTCCAATTCTTCCCGCTGTGGAATCTCCGGCAAAAGTTCCAGCAAAGTCAATAGACTCCAGCCTTTTGCAGTGACACGGCGCTGACCGCCCTGTCCGTGGTTCATGTTATGGTTGTAATACTCATAGGTTTCACAGCTTTCCAGGTCACCAAAATCATGTAACAGTTCCCGCAAAGAATAGTCATGGCAAGCCACAGTCTGTCCCTGTTTTACGACCTGAATATAAAATTCACTCTCGTCCGCGCGTGTGCCCGGAACACGAATCTGTTTTTCAACTTTCCGTTCCTTTAACTCACCTGCAATGACTCCGGAAAACTCTGTACAAATATTCTGACCGTCAAAATATCCGACCTGTTTAAACGCCTCATCTGCCAGAAACAGCCAGATGTCTCCGGTAATCTTGCTGATTTCCTGTCCCTTCGCATCCACAGCCAGTAACTGATCTATTGCCTCCGGTGTACACTCTGCCTGCTCTGACCAAAACTCCCGATGCAGTCTGACTGCAGGTACACGGCGTATGCTCTCGTCCTCCATCTGCACTTCTGCCCAGTGCATGATCCCTGCATGCTTGCTGTCCCACTCAAAAAAGCGGCTCAGCGAAAAATACCGGTTACAGCGCAGTCCGGTTCCACGAACCCAGAATCCCTGCTCGGCACTTCCTGCCACCAGCATCCGGATTCCTTTGGCAAAATAATCTTTGTTCTTGTCATCAATTCCCTGCTGCCCGAACATAATGGTCGGGTGCGGATAGTATTTTACTGGTATACCATTTTTGCAAAAAGAAATAAAAGCCTCCCGCGGCTCCTTTCCTTCTGCACTCCGTTCTAATAATCCCGGGAAAAAATAACGTCTGGATCCTAACTCTGTGACCACAGATTCAAATCCATCCACGCTGCCAAGCCGGATCTCATTTACATCTGTTGCTCCTGCTGCATCCAGATACCGCTGCAGCGGAAATCCAAATCCTTCTTCAATATCCCGGCTTTCCGCATCCTCATGATTATCATATACAGAAAATCGCTGACGATCCGTTTTTTCCTGCTGATCCAGGTCGGTACAGGTATACAGTACATTTCTTTCTGCGGCACTGCCGCTGAGGAACAGTCCCACCTGTTCTTCTTCGGACAAAATCTTAATACTTTTAATATTCATTCAAGTATCTCCCTCTTTTTTATTTTTCGTCCAACTATACCAAGTAAAGGGCAGATCACTCTGCCCTTTAAAAATCCTTTATCTCAGTCTGAGTTGAGACTCCCACTTCTGCAAGTGGTGAGTAGTAACAAGTATTTCTCAGTGGGAGTTCAATCTCCGACTGAGATAAATGCTCCGCGAGGATGTGCAGTGATTCTGAAAAGAAGATGTCAGCTTGCGCTGACCAGAATCACGCACCAAGTCTCACGTGCGTTCGACTTGAAACATATCGCAACTATGTATTCCTATATTATACGTTTTTGGTATCTTTTGCAACCCCCGAAAATGCTTTCCCCTTCGGTTCGATCACAAATTCCATTTTTTTCTTTGTCACAGGATGTAGAAATCCGATCCGGCAGGAACACAGCGCCACCGGACAATACCGACCGCCCTGCTCTGGCTTTCCATACTTTGTGTCACCCACCAGCGGATATCCCGCATGTGCAAACTGCACACGGATCTGGTGATGCCGCCCGGTGTGAAGCCAGATATGAACCAGTGCCTGCTGCCCGTCCTCTAAAACCTGTTCTACCTCATAGTCCAGCACAGCCTCTTTTGCCTGCGAAGTTCCCCTGGCAACAACGGCGGATGTATTTGTTTTTCCATCCCGCAGCAGCCAGTCCCGAAGTTCTCCTTTTTGTGGCTCCGGCACACCGGTTGTCACCGCCAGATATTCTTTTTCCATGCTGCGACTGCTGACCTGCGCAGACAGTTTTGCTGTCGCCTGCGGCGTTTTCGCAAACACCATCACGCCCTCCACCGGTTGATCCAGGCGATGGATCAGCCCGATATACGGTTCTTCCTTCTTTTTTGCACGATAGTTCTTTAACAGACTTACCACATCTGCCTGACCGGCACGGGCAGTCTGAACCGCCACACCAGCTTCCTTGCGGCAGACGATGATTGCCTCATCTTCATATATGATTTCCGGTTGCTTTATTCTCATGTATCCAATCCTTATAACTTAAATCTGTAGCCCACGCCCCAGATTGTCTCAATGTACTGCGGTTTTGCGGTATTGAACTCAATTTTTTCACGGATCTTCTTGATATGAACGGTTACCGTTGCAATGTCACCGATGGACTCCATATCCCAGATCTTGGAAAACAGCTCATCCTTCGTAAATACATGATTCGGGTTCTCTGCAAGGAATGTCAGCAGATCAAATTCCTTTGTCGTAAACTGCTTCTCTTCGTCATTTACCCATACACGACGGGCAGTTTTATCAATGCGGATGCCACGGATCTCAATAATGTCATTTTTCTGTACATTGCTTCCGATCAAACGCTCATAACGCGCCAGATGTGCTTTTACCCTGGCAACCAGTTCACTCGGGGAAAATGGTTTAGTAATATAATCATCCGCACCAAGTCCCAGACCACGGATTTTATCAATATCATCCTTTTTCGCGGACACCATCAGGATCGGTGTATTTTTTTTCTCACGGATCTTTTTACAGATTTCAAAACCATCGGTTCCCGGCAGCATCAGATCCAGAATGTACATGTCAAATTCTTCACTCAGTGCACGCTCCAGACCGCTGGTTCCATCATTTTCTATCTCCACATCAAATCCACTCAGCTCCAGATAATCTTTCTCCAGATCTGCAATTGCTTCTTCATCTTCTACGATTAAAATCTTACTCATTTGGTACCTCCTGATATTTTCGAATAACAAAGTACATGGTCGTACCTGTCTTTTCTTTACTTGTCGCCCAGATCTTGCCACCGTGATCTTCAATGATCTTCTTTACGATGGACAGACCGATGCCGCTTCCTCCGGTGGAAGAATTTCTCGAAGAATCCGTGCGGTAAAAACGGTCAAAAATATACGGCAGATCCCGGGCAGAAATTCCTTTTCCGTTATCCTCGATCTCAACCTGGATAAAATCACCCACGTCCTTGATCCGGACATTAATCTGTCCCTTCTGCTTGTCCATATATTTGATGGCATTTGTCACAATATTATTGATCACGCGCATCAACTGTTCCGGATCTGCGATGATTACAATATCTTCATCCGCATAGTTAAAATATGTCAGACCAATGCCCTTGGTCTCCAGATCCAGACCGATCTCCTCAATGCAGTCGTTAAAGTAATCTGCCACATTAATCTTCTTAAAGTTATATGGAATGCGGTTCGTATCAATCTTGGAATACAGCGTCAGCTCATTCAGCAGACGATCCATCTCATTCGCCTTATTATAAATCGTCCTGATGTAACGTTCCTGTTTCTCCGGCGTATCCGCAACACCGTCCAAAATACCCTCAGAATAGCCTTTTACCGCTGTAATTGGTGTCTTCAGGTCATGTGCGATATTGCTGATCAGGGCACGGTTTTCCTTTTCTGCTGCCATCTTCTCTTCGGTGGATTCCTTCAGACGCTTCCGCATCTCCTCAAAGTTCCGGCACAGATCTCCCATCTCATCCTGTTCATCATAATCAATGGAAAAATCCAGATTTCCCTCTTTGATATTTTTCGTAGCGATCTGCAATTTCTTAAGCGGCACCATCGTTCCACGATAGATCCAAATCGTCATAACTCCGGCAGTCAACGCCAGGATCAACAGTACCGATACCGCAATATCGATCATCAGCCGCTTGATCTCCGGTTGAATACTCTCCGAAGATGTAATGATATAGACACTGCACTGATCGTTATTGCTTCCCTCAAAATCTACCTGCTTCAGCAAAGACTGTGCATCGTTATCAATATAATATCCGGAACCCGTTTCCTTTTCGCCTTCTCCATATGGTGGCAATTCCTCCTGCCACTGTTCATCACTGATGACGGAGTCTCCGTTGTAACCGCTATATACCAGTTCTCCATTTCTTCGGAAGATCAGATAAGAACTCTTTTCCTGTAATTTTTCATTGATCTGTTTTAAATAATCTTCTGATTCCAGTTTTTCCGGATCTGACTTTGCCAGTTTGCAGATCTCGTCATATTCTGTCTTCGTATATCTGCTCATCAACTGCAGGGAATTAGAAAGCACGCCCTGTGTATCCACTGCTTCCAGACCATAATTTTTCTGGATCGCTTTCGTCTGAATATGGTACAGACCAAAAATCGCTGCACCTGCCAGACCGACTGGCAAAATAATGATGATGCAGAATGCGACAATCAAACGTGTCTTTAGTTTCATAGGCATCTCCATTTTTCTTATACTGTTTTTCATTATAACACGTCTGCTGTTCAATTTACATTCTGCAATCGTAAAGTTTTTATAAATTACAGAGAAAAGACTTATTGGCAGTTATTCATTCTTTAAATTTTAAAAAGAAGCCAAAATCACTCCTGCTTTTACAAAAAAATCGTCGGATACTTACCACAACTTCTATGGAAATATCCGACGATTTTCACGCGCTTTATGTAACTGTTTTTCTTACTTCAAAGAATTACAGATATTTTTTTAATACGTCAACTTTATCAGTTGCTTCCCAAGGAAGATCTACATCTGTACGTCCAAAGTGTCCGTAAGCAGCTGTTGCTTTGTAGATCGGTCTTCTTAAGTCAAGCATTTTGATGATTCCAGCCGGACGAAGGTCGAAGTTCTCACGAACGATCTCAACCAGTTTCTCATCAGACAGTTTGCCTGTTCCGAATGTATCTACCATGATAGATGTCGGCTGTGCTACACCGATTGCGTAAGAAAGCTGGATCTCGCATTTGTCAGCCAGACCTGCTGCAACGATGTTCTTTGCAACGTAACGTGCTGCATATGCTGCAGAACGGTCTACTTTTGTGCAGTCTTTTCCGGAGAAAGCTCCGCCGCCGTGACGAGCCATTCCACCGTAAGTATCAACGATGATCTTACGTCCTGTCAGACCTGCATCACCGTGAGGTCCACCGATTACAAAACGTCCTGTCGGGTTGATGAAGAATTTTGTCTCATCATCGATCAGCTCTGCCGGAAGGATCGGATCGAATACGTATTTTTTGATATCCTCATGGATCTGCTCCTGAGTAACATCATCATCATGCTGTGTAGAAAGAACTACAGCCTCTAATCTCTTAGGAGCACCGTTCTCATCATACTCTACGGAAACCTGAGTTTTTCCGTCTGGTCTTAAGTAGCTTAATGTACCGTCTTTACGAACTTTTGTAAGCTGAAGAGCCATTTTGTGAGCAAGGGAGATTGGGTACGGCATTAATTCCGGTGTCTCGTTTGTAGCGTAACCAAACATCATACCCTGATCACCAGCACCTGTATCAAGATCATCTGTCAGCTCACCCTCTTTAGCCTCAAGTGCTTTATCAACACCCATAGCGATATCAGCAGACTGCTGATCCAGAGCAACCATAACTGCACATGTATTTCCATCAAAACCTGTCTTTGCGTCATTGTAACCAATCTCGTTTACAGTCTGACGAACGATAGACGGGATATCAAGCTGCGCTTTTGTAGTGATCTCACCTGTTACTAATACAAAACCTGTACAAGCAGCTGTCTCGCATGCAACACGGCTCATCGGATCCTGTGCCATGCAGGCATCCAGAATTGCATCAGATACGGCATCGCAGACTTTATCCGGATGTCCCTCTGTAACTGACTCAGAAGTAAATAATAATTTTTCCATAATTATCCTCCGTTCTTTTCTCTCATTCTAATCTAATTTGAAACATGTGAACTCCCACAGTTCACGTTTATTGCAGTCATACTTTATGTATCATACATTCCAATATAGGAAAAGTCAACCAACAGATTTCCCCGAAAATGTTGCACAAATAACAAAAAACCGAAAAAATGCGGGTAGATTTGTTGCTTCTACCCGCTTCCTGTTAAAATTTTATCGATGCCTGTTCCAAACTTCCTTTCAGTTGAACTCCGGCAAGATTTCCTGCATGACTCTGATCAACATAAGCCAGCTTATTTTCTCAGAATCACCACACATTACATTCTAAAGTTTCAGTCTGAACTGCTGAATCTCTTTCTCAGAACTTACCTTCTGCATCATACCACCAATGCCTCTGAATTTCTCATCAAAAGCCTCATATCCACGCTCAATATAATAGATATCATCCACAATGGTAATGCCATCTGCTGCCAGACCTGCAATTACCAGTGCCGCACCTGCACGAAGATCCGGTGCACTGACTCTTGCGCCTGTATAACGCTCTACGCCGTTGATGATCGCAATGTTGCCTTCCACCTTAATATTGGCACCCATTTTTTCAAGTTCATCTACATATTTGAAACGATTCTCAAAAATACTCTCGGTGATCGTACTTGTTCCCTCAGAAAGTGCCAGAACAACACCCATCTGTGGCTGCATATCTGTCGGGAATCCCGGATACGGTAATGTGGTTACCTGTGTATGGTGTAACGGTTTGTTTGCAATGACACGGACTGCATCGTCAAATTCCTGAATCTCACATCCGACCTCGATCAGTTTTGCACTGGTCGCCTCCAGATGCTTCGGAATTACGTTCTTTACTGTGACATCACCATGTGTCGCTGCTGCCGCGAACATAAATGTACCTGCCTCAATCTGATCCGGAATGATAGAATATTCCGTCTTGTGCAGTTTCTCTACACCGGAAATACGGATGACGTCTGTTCCGGCGCCACGGATATTGGCTCCCATACGGTTTAAGAAGTTTGCCACGTCAACGACATGCGGCTCTTTTGCTGCATTTTCAATGGTGGTCTTGCCCTCTGCCATAGCTGCTGCCATCATGATATTGATGGTGGCACCAACGGAAACTTTATCCATATAAATATGTGTACCGCAAAGGTGCTCTGCCTTTGCCGCAACCAGTCCACGACGAATATCCACTTCTGCGCCCATGGCACGGAAGCCTTTTAAATGCAGGTCGATCGGTCTGCTTCCGATATCACAGCCACCCGGAAGGGCAACTTCTGCATCTTTGTATTTGCCAAGTAATGCGCCTAACAGATAGTAGGACGCACGAATCTTTCTGATGTATTCATTATCCACGCTGGTATCGTGAATCGTTGATCCGTTGATCTTTACGGTGTGGATGTCAACACGCTCCACAGTTGCACCAATGTTCTCGATTGCCTGAAGCATAACATTGATATCACGGACATTTGGTAAATTATCTATTGTAACGGTCTCATCCGTCATGACTGCTGCCGCAAGAATCGCCAGTGCCGCATTCTTCGCACCACCGATCGCCACTTCACCGACTAACGGACTGCCTCCTTTAATTACATATTGATCCATCTTGCACCTCTATGTTTCTAAATTTAAACACGCTATTATAACTATATCTCTAAAAATTTGTCAAGTTTTTTCATTTCATTCATATTTAATTAGTAAAGCGATTCTATTATAACATACCCGATAGGTATATAAAAGAATCTTTGCTTTATTTTATTCAAATACCGCCGTCTCGGTTCCTAATTTTCCTCCAGCGCTTTTCGAACAGCCTTCAGTGTCTGCTCGATGCTCTGTTTATACTGATCAACGGTGATATCTGCATATTTTTCATACAGAACGGTTCTTTCTTTATAAAGATCAACCAGAGTCTGTCCCTCTTTTAATACAACACCACGTCCCTTGAGGTTACGCAGGCGGCGCTGTAACACGCGCAGATTCTGTTTCAGATATACTACTGTTCCGATGGATTTCAGGTGTTCCATCGCTTCTTTTCCATAAACCACACTTCCACCGGTAGCGATGACACTGCGATGTGTCTGAATCTGACTATTTACTCTGTTCTCTATTTCTATAAAGCCATCGGTACCATTTTCCTCGATAAGCTCACTTAACAATTTTCCTTCCGCTTCCTGGATCAGCAGATCTGCATCCACAAACTGATATCCAAGAACTTTTGCCAGTACGACACCGATGGTACTTTTTCCAACACCCGGCATACCGATCAAAACAATATTATCTCTATTCATTTCTCAACTTATACTTTCTCATGCGCTAAACAAAAGCGGACTGTTCTGTCCGCTTTGTATTTTTCCTCGTTCTACTCTGCTGTTGCACTGCTGCTGTCGGAAGCAGACGGTGTGGTAAACAGATTGTCAAAAACAACTTTTGACCATTCTTTGTCATTTACATTAATATCAATATCTTTTTTATAGCTCTCTACGGCATTGTTGTAAGCCTCATCCTGACGGTCAGAAATGATACTCTGTTTCTTCTTCTCCGTAGCATCTGAATCAAATTCGCTGTCAAGACGGATGATGTAATAGCAATCTGTTCCCTCGATCAGATCGGATACATCGCCTTCTTTCATGCTGTTTGCAGCTGT
Organism: Roseburia sp. OM02-15; assembly: GCF_003481835.1. Taxonomy (NCBI): domain Bacteria; kingdom Bacillati; phylum Bacillota; class Clostridia; order Lachnospirales; family Lachnospiraceae; genus Roseburia; species Roseburia sp. OM02-15. Next base: position 29,593 of record NZ_QULX01000020.1, on the reverse strand, counting down.
GATAACGGCATCACAGAAACCGCCATCGGACTCACTCTTTTCATCACTTCCATAGGAATAAGTCTGTACGGTATAGCCATAATCAGAAGCAGTTCCGTCAAAATCTGTCTTTGCCTTCTCTGCTGCATCATAAGCATCTTTTTTCACAACGGTTACCTGATCTTCTGTATAGGTCTGCTGATTTCCGCTGTCATCGGTGTAAGTCGTCAGACTGATCTTTACATAACTGAACGTTCTCTGTGCAGCCTCTTCATCAGATACTTCGGTATCTGCTGTTGCGCGGATCGCTGTGCTCATTTTCTGCTGTACAGTCTGTAAATACAGATAACGCTCTACATACTCCTCAGTAGCGCCAACTTCTTTCAGTGCGGACTTTGTATTATCGGACATAAATTTCTCAGCAGCTTCTTTCATTGCTGCTTTCTCATCATCCGTGATCTCTACACCATAATCATCCATATGTGCTTCTAACAAACACTGTGTCTCAATGTTCTCCATAACACTGTCCTTGATAGAATCCTGCATATTCTTTCCATTCTTTGCATAAGACTCATTCGTCCAGTAATCCTCTCCATAATAAGAAGCAAAGATACCGTCATAAGATGCCTGCTGGATACGTGCTGCAAAATTTGCATATCCCATATCCACTTCAATTGTATCAATGGCATCCCCTGTCATGGTGACAGCGGTTGCATTTTTATTAATTCCACAGCCACTTAATGACATGGATCCGATCATGACACTCATTAAAATAACTGCTGCAAATTTCTTAAACTTCATGGTTTCCTCCAACTATCATATGTCATGAACAAAAGCAGTTCATAATCCAATTTCGCCGTTCGTCAATCATACCAGTATGTTGACTCTCTTGCGCTCATTATATCGTAAAGTGAAATTTTTTCATCTATTATCTGTCCTAGTATAACCCAGAATCCGCGCCACTGCAAGATTTTTTCTATCCTAAACTCGCGCAACCCATGTATACAAATGCAAATCCTGCCTATGCCTCATTTTTCTCCAGCAACAGTTCCGCACAATCCGTCAACACGGTTCGGATCACCGTCAGCGTATCCGGACTGTTTTTCTGCTTCCGATAATACAGACACGGTTCTTTTTTATCCGGGATAAACGACAGCAGTGGTTTATTTTTGTCCAACAACAATGGCAGGTTTGCCACATTCAATTTTGCCCGTTCAAACATACGGAACGTGATTCCTGCCGCATTTTCCTTGATCTCCACCAGATAAACCCGATGCGCATCTGCTTTGATCTGTGCGACGGTCAGCAGATTCTGTACCGACCGCGGCGGTTCTCCGAAACGATCGATCAGCTCATCTAACATCTCATCTTTTTCTTCTTCATTTTCGATCGCCGCGATCCGCTTGTAAATATCCAGTTTCTGATACTCATTCGCAATATAGCCGTTTGGAATATAGGCATCCAGTTCGATATCAATGGAAGTATCGAAAGATTCCTCCACCGTTTCGCCTTTTGCACTTTTTACCGCTTCGTTCAGCATTTTGCAATACAGATCGTAACCAACCGCTTCCATATGACCGTGCTGCTGTTCTCCCAGCAGGTTTCCGGCACCGCGGATCTCCAGATCCTTCATGGCGATCTTGAAGCCGCTTCCCAGATCCGAAAACTCCCGGATCGCAGAGAGACGCTTCTCTGCCACTTCTTTCAGCATCTTGTTTCTGCGGTACATCAAAAATGCATACGCCGTCCGGTTGGAACGTCCGATTCGTCCGCGCAGCTGATACAACTGGGAAAGCCCTAAGTTATCCGCATCGTGAATGATCATTGTATTGACGTTTCCGATATCCAGCCCCGTCTCAATGATAGTTGTGGAAACAAGCACATCCACCTCACCGTTGATAAAGCCATACATGACACGCTCCAATTCCCGCTCACTCATCTGACCGTGGGCGTAGGCAACCTCCGCATCCGGTACCAGCTCGGAAATCTTTGCCGCTACCTCCGCGATCTGGTTGACACGGTTGTATACATAATACACCTGACCATCCCGCGCCATCTCGCGCTCAATAGCTTCCCGGATCATCTCCTCATCGTACTCCATGACGTAAGTCTGGATCGGCATACGGTCATGCGGCGGCTCTTCCAGCACACTCATGTCCCGGATTCCGATCAGGCTCATATGCAGAGTTCGCGGAATCGGCGTCGCGGTCAGAGTCAGCACGTCCACGTCCTTTTTCATCTGTTTAATCTTTTCCTTATGACCGACACCAAACCGCTGTTCCTCGTCAATGATCAGCAGACCCAGATCCTTGCAGACCACATCTTTGGAAAGGACACGATGTGTTCCGATCACGATATCCACCGTTCCTTTTTTCAAACCTTCGATTGCCGCTTTCTGCTGCTTTGGTGTCCGGAAACGGCAGAGCAGTTCCACATTAATTGGGAAATCTTTCATACGCTGTGCAAACGTGTTGTAATGCTGCTGCGCCAGAATCGTAGTCGGTACCAGATAAATAACCTGTTTATTCTCCTGCACCGCTTTGAACGCTGCCCGGATTGCCACCTCAGTCTTGCCAAAGCCGACATCTCCACAGATCAGACGATCCATGATCTTCTTGCTTTCCATATCCGCTTTCGTTGCTTCAATGGCAAGGCGCTGATCGTCGGTCTCCTCATATGGAAACATTTCCTCAAATTCCCGCTGCCATACGGTATCCGGTCCATACTCAAAACCTTCCTTGCTCTGGCGCACCGCATACAGTTCCACCAGTTCCTGTGCGATCTGTCGCACTGCTGTCTGTACCCGGTGACGGGTTTTCGTCCATTCCTGTCCGCCCAGACGGTTCAGTTTCGGTTTTTTCGCATCGGAACCCGCATATTTCTGGATCAGATCCAGCTGCGTTGCCAGCACATACAGATTGCCGCCTTTGTCATACTCGATCTTCATATAATCCCGCATGGTCTTGTCGACCTCGATCTTCTCAATACCGCGGAAAATTCCAAGACCGTGATTTTCGTGTACGACATAATCCCCCGGTTTCAATTCAGAAAAGCTTTGGATCCGCTCGCCTTCGTATATTTTCTTCTTTTTGCGCTTTTTCTTCTCCGCACCGAAAATATCCGTCTCCGTCAGCACCACAAATTTGATATCCGGATATTCAAATCCGCGTTTCAATTTGCCATACATGACCATGACTTCTCCCGGCTGCACCAGTCGCTCTGTATCTTCCGTAAAAAATGCGTTTAATCCTTCCTGCCGCAGATCATCTGCCATACGCTCTGCCCTGGTTCTGGAACTGCAAAGCAGAATCACCCGGTACTTACGTTTTTTATAATTATTCAGATCCTTTGACAGTAATTCAAAACTGCTGTTGTACGCATTGACAGAGTGCACCTGGAAGAAAAAGCTCTGCGTCGGTGTCAGTCCCGGTGCCCGCAGTTCCATTGCCGATACCAGCACACAACCCAGCCGCTGCATTTCTGCTGTTACCGCCTCATGAGAATACAGCACATCCATCTGTCCCGGCAGAATATATCCTTTTTCCAGACGCTGCTGCATACTGTCGGAAAATTCTTTTTCTACTGCTGCCGCTTTTTCCAGACACCGTGCCGGTTCATCCGCAAAAATCAAAAGCTTCTGGTCGCGTCTGGCAGCACAGCGGGACGCAAATTCCAGAAAACTTACGGTATCCTGGTAGAAATAGGTCAGATAACTTTCTGCCGCCCGTACACTTCCAAATTCTTCCACCTGCTCCTGCAGTAATTCCACTGCCTGTTCCAGTCGGTGCGCTTCCTCGGTTTTCATTTCCTTGCGGTACTGTTCCGACAGACGTTTTCCCTCTGCCGTGATCTGTTTCAGTCCCGCTTCCTGCTGCGCCTTCGTCAGCACCAGTTCCGCTGCCGGATAAACCACGATCTCGTCCAGCGTGTCTACCGAACGCTGGCTGTCCGGATCAAAGGTCCGGATCGAATCGATCTCATCTCCCCACAGTTCAATACGGTAAGGAAGTTCCTCCGTCAATGCAAAAATATCCACGATACCGCCGCGTACCGCAAACTGTCCCGGCGCATCTACCTGATAAGCACTCTCATAGCCCATGCCAACCAGATGCTGCCGCAGTTTTTCCAGATCCAGGGTATCTTCTGCCTTCAATCGGAGCAAAAATCCCCGTAAAACCTCCGGGCGCACCAGACGATCCATCAGCGCATCAAAAGTCGTGATGATCGTTGCATTTTCTTCTTCAAAGAGTCTCCGGTAAGCCAGAATCCGCTCCTGTGTCAGCGCATTGCCACGGATATCCGACTGATAGAACAAAATATCCTTTGCCGGAAAATACACTGCCTTCGGTTCAAAGTAGCGGTATGCCTCCAGCAATTCCCTCGCTTTCTGCTCATTAAAAGTAACAATGACACGGGTTCCCCTGCCATTGTTCAGTCCATACATCATATGTGGTTTTTGCGCATCCATACAACCGGAAGCTGAGATCACAGTTCCCGGTTTTTCTGCAAAATGCTCCAGTTCTTCAAAGCTGTTTAATTCATACAACGGACGTACAAAAGCATCCATGCCAGTGTTACTCCTTTCTTTTCTATCTGTTGATATGTTTCATGATTTCCTGCACTCTTATTCTATTGAAAAACCATGGTTCTATTATGCTTCTTTATAAGATCACGATTCTGTTATGCTTCTTTTTTACGATTATACAGATTCATTGCCTCATCGGTTCGATCCTGAACCATCAGGCTGACAGCATCCACCGCATCTTTTACGGCATCCTCAAATTTTTCCCGATCCTCCGGGGAAAATCTCCCAAGGACATGATCTGCCAGATCCCATCCTGCCGGTTTCTCACCGACACCGACTTTTACCCGTTCAAACTGATCGGTTCCGGTCTTTGCAATGATATCCTTAATTCCATTATGTCCGCCTGCGCTTCCTTTCTTGCGGATCCGCAAATTGCCCGGCGCCAGACTGATGTCGTCAAACACAACGATCAGCTCCTGTGTCGGATCTAATTTATAAAAATTTACCAGTGCGCTGACACTGTCGCCGCTTAAGTTCATAAACGTCTGCGGCTTTGCCAGCATTACTTTCTGTCCTTCGATATATCCGGTTCCGCAAAAAGCATTTCCTTTTCGCAGATTCAGTTCAATTCCATATTTATCAGCGATCGCATCAATGACGTCAAACCCTGCGTTGTGGCGGGTTTTGGCATACTTTGCGGTCGGATTTCCAAGTCCTACGATCAGGTACATTTTTTCATCCTCCTGTATCTATATCTACCATTCCAGTCAAGCGGATATTCGCAATCCGCTTCGCTACTTGCTCATAACCGAATAACTGCTCCGCAGTTTATCAGAAGGAGCTTGCACTCCTCCTGATACAAGCAAGTCCCCACCCACTGCTTATTGCTTTTCGCAATTGAAGCAGGGGACTTACTTGATTCGGTTAAAATCAGAAAAATCCTCTGCAACCGTTCATTTTTCCTAATCTATCAGGATTTGTTCTGATTTTGCACCAGATGCAATCTGCTTCAGCAGGTATCTTCCCCTTACATCTGGTCGCATCCTCACATTCTTTTTGACTTGCTGGAAATACAAATCAAAAAGAAGAACCCTGCAATGCAGGATTCTCCTTTCTGTGCAGTTGCGGATAACAGTATACCACAAGTATTTATGCTTCCGCAATTTCTTCACGATATTTTTGCATGATCAGTTCCTGAATCTGTCGTCTCGTCTCAGAATTGATCGGGTGTGCTACATCTCTGTACTCCCCGTCTGCATTTTTCCGGCTTGGCATAGCAATGAATGCACCTTTTTCACCTTCAATGATCTTGATGTCATGCACTGCGAATTCATTATCGATTGTGATCGATACGACAGCCTTCATTTTTCCTTCTTTGTCTACTTTTCGAATTCTCACATCTGTAATATTCATACTTCTCTTCCCCTGTGTTTTTGTATTTCTCCACAGCAGGGCGGTGCGTATTCTCAAGCTGTCACATCAATGTCGGTCTCCTCCCGTCTGCCGTACACGGCGTTCTACATGAGGTAACGTTCATTGTGTCCACGCACAATCTTTACTTCATCTTCGCCGCACAAATATGTATTTGCGCAAATTGTATCACGGCTCTCCACAATACAATTCTCAATATGCGTATTATCTCCGATGTAAACATCATTCAAAATAATAGAATTTTTAATTACGCAGTTCTTTCCTACAAATACCTGTTTGAACAGTACAGAATTTTCTACTGTTCCGTTTATAATACATCCGCTTGCGATCAGGCTGTTGCGGACTTCTGCTCCCACATTGTATTTTGCCGGAGCAAGATCATCCACCTTGGAGTAGATATACGGCTCCTGATGGAAGAAATATTTGCGGATCTCCGGTTTCAGGAAATCCATATTTGTCTGATAATAAGACTCCACACTGGCAATATTACTCCAGTAATTTTCCAATTTGTATCCGTAAATCTGTTTCAGATTTTTGTAACGGATCAGAATATCGGTTACGAAATCAAACCGATGTTCTTCCATGCTCTTCTCCAGCATCTCGATGAGCTGTCTTCTGCGCAGCACATAGATACCGGTAGAAATCGTATGAGACTGAGCCACCATTGGTTTTTCTTCAAAATCAATGATTCTGGATTCTTCATTCATCTGTACCACACCAAAACGGCTGACATCTTCTGTTGCAGGCACATCTTTACACACGATGGTAATGTCTGCCTTTTTCTGAATATGGTAATCCAGCACTTTGTTGTAATCCAGTTTGTACACGCAGTCGCCGCCTGCCACGATGACATATGGCTCATGGCTTCGTTTCAGGAAATCAATATTCTGTGCCAGCGCATCTGCCGTACCGCGGTACCAGTTACCGTTGTCTGCGGTGATCGTCGGTGTAAAAATATACAGACCACCCTGTTTTCTACCAAAATCCCACCATTTTGAGGAATTCAAATGTTCGTTTAAGGAACGGGAATTGTACTGTGTCAGTACTGCCACTCGCTGAATATGAGAATTGCTCATATTGCTTAATGTGAAATCAATGGCTCTGTATCCGCCGCCCACCGGCATTGCAGCAATGGCGCGCTTGTCGGAAAGCTCTCTCATTCTGTAATTATTACCACCTGCTAAAATAATACCTAATGCTTTCATTGTTTGCCACCTGCCTTAACAATATATTCCCCGCTGTCAAGCAATCCATCCGGATAATCCTCCGGCGTGGTCACACCTGCGATCGCTGTATTTTTACCAATTTTTACATTTGGCGGAATGACGGATTTCTCTCCGATGGTTACCAGACCAAACGCGTAAACACTCTCTTTGAGCTTGTTCGGTTTCTCCTCGCCGATACCAAGAACCGCACCGTCACCGATCACGGTATCCTCTGCAATGATCGCTTTGTCGATCACAACATTCTCTCCGATGGTCACGCCTTCCATAAGAATGGAATCACGCACGATACTTCCTTTTCCAATGGTAACATTTGCACCGATGACACATCCGTGTACTTCGCCATACACTTCTGTACCTTCACCGATGATACTCTTGTCTACTTTTGCGTCAGCAGCGATATACTGTGGTGCCAACACATCACTCTTGGTATAGATCGTCCAGTATTCTTCATACAGGTTGAACTCCGGAATCAGATCGATCAGCTCCATATTCGCTTCCCAGTAAGAACCAAGTGTTCCTACATCTTTCCAGTAACCATTGTACTCATAGGCAAAAATACGCTCACCCTTGTCAAAGCAGTATGGAATTACATGCATACCGAAATCGCAGTTTTCCACGGTCTCATTTGCGATCAGTGCTTCCTTTAATGCTTTCCAGTTGAAAATATAAATACCCATGGATGCCAGATTACTCTTCGGTTCTGCCGGTTTCTCCTGGAACTCCTGAATTCGATTTTCCTCATCTGCAACTACGATACCAAATCTGCTTGCCTCCTCCATCGGAACCGGCATAACAGCAATGGTAACATCCGCGTTGTTCTGCTTATGAAAATCAAGCATGACTTCATAATCCATCTTGTAAATATGGTCTCCGGACAGGATCAGGACATACTCCGGATCATAGCTGTCTATGTATTTCATATTCTGGTAAATAGCATTGGCAGTTCCTGAATACCATTCACTTCCGCCGCTTTTCTCATATGGCTGCAGAATCGTAACACCACCGTTATTACGATCCAGATCCCACGGAATACCAATACCGATATGCGTATTCAGTCGCAGCGGCTGATACTGTGTCAGCACACCTACGGTATCAATTCCGGAATTAATACAGTTACTGAGTGGGAAATCGATAATTCTGTATTTCCCTCCGAAAGCCACTGCCGGCTTCGCAACGTCTGCTGTTAACACTCCCAGACGACTTCCCTGGCCTCCGGCCAGAAGCATTGCGATCATTTCCTTTCGAATCATGTAAATCACCTCTTGCCAATAGCCTGCGTATTACTTTTTTCTCAGGCTATTTAAAAAATTAAATTGATAGGAAAATTATAACATATTTTCTCGTCCGTGTGCATGATTTTTCACAATTTTTACTAAAATTATCGCCCTTTTTCGACATTTTTCACAACTTTTGGTCTAACCAACACTGGAATTATTTTTTACAAATGATGTTAGTAGATTTTACCACACTTTCTTTTTTGTTGCAACGTCTGAATTTGCACCTGTATTGTCAAAATTTACGCATATCTGAATTTACACATATCTGAATTTTGCACATATCTGGATTACACTGTTCGTATCATCTTTACCAGTCATAAAGTTCTATCATAAACCCAGTTCACGCACATGATATGCAAAGCAGACATTCGCAAAACAGACATTGCCATCTTTTCCCCTATGGAGTATAATCGAAAAAAACACATTTATGAGATTTAGAAAATATACAGGTGGTAGATAAATATGTACAAAATCAATTTTGAAAAACCAATTCATATTCATTTTATAGGCATCGGCGGCATCAGCATGAGCGGTCTTGCAGAGATATTATTAAAGGAAGGTTTTACCGTATCCGGATCTGACAACAAGGCATCTGCCCTGACCGAACAGTTGGAGCAGAATGGGGCAAAAGTCTATATCGGACAGCGCGCTTCCAACATTACCGATGACATTGATCTGGTGGTTTACACTGCTGCCATCCATCCGGATAACGCGGAGTGGAAAGCTGCCAGCGACGCAGGCATCCCGATGCTTACCCGCGCACAGTTTTTAGGACAGTTAATGGATAATTATGCAAAATCCATCGCAGTCAGCGGAACGCATGGCAAGACAACAACAACTTCCATGATCTCTCATATCCTGCTGGCAGCTGACAGTGATCCAACCATCTCTGTCGGCGGCATGTTAGATGCGATCGGTGGAAATATCCGTGTCGGCGGTTCGGATGTATTTCTGACAGAAGCATGCGAATATACCAACAGCTTTTTAAATTTTCATCCGAAATACAGCATTATCTTAAATATTGAAGAAGACCATATGGATTTCTTCAAAGATATTAACGACATCCGCAACTCCTTCCACAAATTTGCGCAGAATACCGCAGCAGACGGAATTCTGTTCCTGAACGCAGCCATCGACCATCCGGAGGAAATCACCGCAGACTTAAAAGAGCGTATCGTGACCTTTGGTCTGACAGAGGATGCCGATTACACAGCAACAGATATTACTTATAATGAAGAAGCATGTGCTTCCTTCACTTTTAACGCACATGGACAGGCAGCAGGACATGTTTCCTTAAATGTTCCGGGCAAACACAACATTGCAAATGCACTGGCAGCAATCGCCTTTGCAACAGAAGCCGGATTTGATACAGACACCATCATCCGCGGATTACAGTCTTTTGGCGGTACAGCCAGACGTTTTGAATACAAAGGAAAACTTGGCAGCATCACGATCATCGATGATTATGCGCATCATCCGACAGAGATCGCTGCCACACTGACTGCAGCACGCAATTATCCGCACGACCGTATCATCTGTGTCTTCCAGCCACACACTTATACCAGAACAAAGGCATTCTGGAATCAGTTCTCAGATTCCCTTGCACTGGCAGATGTGGTGGTACTTGCAGATGTATATGCAGCCCGTGAGACCGATACCCTTGGAATCCACTGTGAAGATCTGGCAGATGATGTCCGTCACAAAGGAACCGAAAGCTATTATTTCCCATCCTTTGATGCCATTGAAAACTTTCTTTTGGAAGAATGTCACGACAACGATCTGGTGATCACCATGGGCGCAGGCGACATTTATCAGGTCGGAGAACATTTATTAGGAAAACGCTAGAGAGAGTAACATGGCAAATATTACGTTATATAATGACCAGCCGGCATCTGCAACTTTTGTGCCGAATATTTTTATTGATGAATATATGACACAGGCGAACGGGGAGTATGTAAAGATCTATCTTTACCTCCTCCGGAACCTGAACCAGTCCGCACAGAATGTTTCCCTTTCTGCTATTGCGGATCATTTTGACTGCACGGAGCGCGATATCCTCCGTGCTTTAAAATATTGGGAAAAACTACGGCTGTTCCGTCTAGAATTTGATGAAGATCAGAATCTGGCAGGCATCCGTGTCCTGAGTGCGCAAAGTGCCATCGCGCCTTCGATGCCATCTGCTTTTCCGGCAGCTGACACACAGAAAAAAGAAACTTTGACACCGGTGGGAAAAGAATCAAAACCAACCAACGTCACAGATCGTTTTATTCAGGCAGCAAGTGACGGCAGACGCACCTATACAATGGACGAAATGCGAACCTTTGTCTCCCGGGAAAATGTGCGGGAACTGATTTTTATCACCGAACAGTATCTTGGACGCACGCTGACACAAAGCGATCTGAATACCATCTTTTTCTGGTATGATGAACTGAAGCTTTCCACAGAGGTCATTGAAGTGATCATTGAAAACTGCGTGGCAAAAGGAAAAACCAGTCTGCACTACATGCAGAAAGTTGCAGAGGATTTTGCCGCCCGCAATATCCGAACGGTGAAAGAAGCCAAGACAGCGATGAATCAAGGCAGTTCTTTATATTATGCGGTTCTGAAGGCCTTCGGCATTCGTGGACGGAATCTGGTTCCCGAAGAGCAGAATTTTCTAAAGCAATGGTCAGACCGTATGGGCTTTTCCACAGAAATCATTGAGGAAGCATGCAGCCGGACGATCCGAAGCACCCACGAAGCCAATTTTGCCTATGCAAACTCTATTCTGAAGAAATGGCATGAGAACGGGGTGCATACACTGGATGACATTGCAAAATCGGACAGCATTTATCAGCAGTCGCAGAAAAGCAATCCGCAGAAATCTGCTGCTCCGAACAATAACCGCTTTATTAATTTTCAGCAGCGTGACAATGATTATGAAGCGCTTCAGAAACAATTACTGCAAAAATCACTGTTAAATAAAAAAACGCAGTCCTGACAGCAGTAATTACCGCCTTTTCCCTTTTTATCACGTAAAGGAGATGAACTATGCCACTTACCAATACACAATATGACGAAATCATGCGTACTTATGAAAAACGGCAGTTAGACCGCCAGCAGCTCATCGATGAACGCAAAAAGGAACTTGCCCGGCTTGATCCGGAATTCACAAAGATCGACAGCCGGATTGCCAGATCCAGCGTTACGACTGCAAAACAGCTTCTGAGCGGCGATACTTCCGCGCAGGAACATCTGCACAAAAAGATCCAGCATCTTCGTCAGCAGCGGACCGATCTGTTAAACGAGTACGGTTATCCGGAGAACTATCTTCAGCCGGCATATGCCTGCCCGGATTGTCAGGATACCGGTTATATCAACAATCAGCGGTGTCACTGTCTGAAACAGGCATCCATTGATCTGGTATATACCCAGTCCAATCTCCGTAATATTTTGCAGACAGAAAATTTTTCCAATTTTTCTTTTGATTACTATTCGGATTCAAAAGATATGATCGATCCGGCGACACAGTATACCCCTCTGGAAGCCGCGCAAAATGCCGTAGCACAGTGCCGAAATTTTATTCGCTCCTTTGAAAAACCGGATGATTTCCAGAATCTGCTTATCTTTGGAGATACCGGCATTGGAAAAACATTTTTATCCAACTGTGTAGCAAAGGAATTGTTGGATACTGGTCATTCTGTCATTTATTTTTCCGCACATCAGCTCTTTGAGCTGCTGACGGATCAACAGTTTGGACGTACGTCTCAGTTTTCAGCCGCAGACTATCGGAATATTTTCGACTGTGACCTGTTGATCATTGATGACCTCGGAACGGAAGCCATCAACACAATGACAACCTCACAGTTTTTCGTCTGCCTGAACGAACGGATCCTGAATCATAAGTCTACGCTGATCTCCACTAACCTGGAACTGACAGAACTTGCCACTTATTATTCAGAACGAATTTTTTCCAGAATCTTCAACAATTTTACCGTTTTGCATTTATTTGGAAACGATATCCGCATCCAGAAAAAACTTAACGAAAACTAACCGTTTTTGCATAAAAATAAAGGAATTGCAGAAATCCCTTGTCATAAGCAGGTGTTCAGTGATATAATGCCAACGTATTACTGGGCTTCCTGCTTTTTTTGATGGAAGCTGGCAGCATACAGAAGTTTAATTTTTAAATTTCATGAAATGCTGTAACATAAACTACAAACCAACGAAAAGATTTTTTGATGGAGGGAACTTTTCAAATGCATAACGACCAGAGAAACTTAGAAACAATCCCGACTGGCGCACTCGGAATCATTCCGCTTGAGAGCTGCCGTGAGATCGGTGAGAAAGTTGACAAATATCTTGTAAAATGGAGATGCGTCCGTGAACATGAGCATGAAGATGACATTGCGTTCAAAGGCTATCTGCGTGATACCTATGTAATCAACGCATCCTGCCCACGTTTCGGAAGTGGTGAGGCAAAAGGTATGATCCATGAAACAATTCGTGGATACGATCTGTACATCATGACAGACGTTACCAACTACTCTCTTACTTACAAACTCTGCGGAAATGAGAATCATATGTCACCGGATGATCACTATCAGGATCTGAAACGTATGATCGCTGCAGCAAATGGTAAAGCAAGAAGAATCACTGTTATCATGCCGTTCCTGTATGAGAGCCGTCAGCACAGACGTACTGCACGTGAGTCCATGGACTGCGCGCTGGCACTTCAGGAGCTGATCAGCATGGGTGTTGACAACATCATCACCTTCGATGCACATGATCCGCGTGTACAGAATGCGATCCCGCTTCACGGATTCGATACCGTTCAGCCGGCTTACCAGTTCGTAAAAGGCATTCTGAACAGCGTAGATGACATCCAGATCGACAATGACCATCTGATGATCATCAGCCCGGATGAGGGTGCTACAAGCCGTGCTGTATTCCTTGCAAGCGTACTTGGCGTAGATATGGGTATGTTCTACAAACGTCGTGATTACAGCCACATCGTAGACGGTACAAACCCGATCGTCGCTCATGAGTTCCTTGGTTCTTCTCTGGACGGCAAAGATGTATGGGTTGTTGATGATATGATCTCTTCCGGCGGAAGTATGATCGATGTTGCCCGTGAGTTAAAGAAACGTAACGCTGGCAGAATCTTCGTAATCGCTACTTTCGGTCTGTTCACAAACGGTCTTGAGAAATTTGATAAAGCCGTAGAGGAAGGTCTGATCTACAAAGTGGTTACAACCAACCTTACTTACCAGACACCGGAACTGTTAAGCAGAGATTACTACATCAGCTGTGATATGAGCAAATATATCGCTTACATCATTGATACATTAAATCATGATGCATCTATCAGCGATCTGCTTGATCCATATCAGAGAATTCAGACTCTAGTTGCTAAATACAAAGGGGAAATTCCAAAAGAGGATGAGGAGTAATATTCAAATCTGATCATAAGAAAAGAGCGTCCGACCGGGCGCTCTTTTTTGAGTCAGAAGAATCTTGCATCTCCTCCTGATATAGGGAAGTCTCCTTATTTATTACTTTTGCAGAATTGAATGAAGGACGTACTTAAATTGGATTAAAAAAAGAAGCATCGGAATATCCGGTGCTTCTTCACTAAACTGATATACTATAAAGTTACATACAGAGCAAAAATTTTTCCATGGCATTTAAAGCATCTGCTTCATCTGCGCCTTCAGCCTCAATTTCAACTTCCACACCGTTGTGCGGGTTGAAAGCCATGATCCCCATAATACTTTTTGCATTGATGCGATGATTTCCACGCACCAGATACAGTGAGCTGGAAAACTGGCAGGCTACCTGTACTAACTCTGCAATTGGATTATCGTACTTATTTACGACATCTGCAATGACAATTTCTTTCTTACTCATACGTCTTTCCTAACCTCCGTCTAATACACTATTGTAGTTTAGTCCTTATTTCTATGTTTGACAAGCATCTTTTCAAAAACCGTTACTTTTACTGAAATGTCATGCATTTTTTATCATTTCTTGGTCGTTTTTTCACGCAAAAAAAGGACTGCGGAACAGTTGTTCTGTCCCACAGTCTCTTCATTTTTATCAAGCAAAATGTATGCCAATTTTATCTTTTTTCAAGATTTCAATGATTAGCAAACACCCTGTGCAAGCATAGCATCTACAACTTTCTCGAAACCTGCGATGTTAGCGCCTGCAACATAGTTGCCCTCTTTGCCGTAACGTTTTGCAGCGTCATCGATGTTGTGGTAGATGTTAACCATGATGTCTTTCAGTTTTGCATCTACTTCTTCGAATGTCCAGCTTAAACGCTCACTGTTCTGGGACATCTCAAGTGCGGATGTAGCAACACCACCAGCGTTTGCAGCTTTACCAGGAACGAAGTATACACCGTTCTCCTGCAGATACTGTGTAGCATCCAGAGTTGTAGGCATGTTAGCGCCCTCGCAAACTGCGATACAGCCATTAGCAACTAATGCTTTTGCATCATCGATAAGCAACTCGTTCTGTGTAGCACACGGAAGAGCAACATCGCATTTTACGCTCCATACGCCGCGTCCCTCATGATACTCAGCGCTTGGTCTAGCTGCTGCGTACTCTGTCAGACGTGCACGTTTTACTTCTTTAACCTCTTTCAGTAAGTCAACATCGATTCCTTCCGGATCATAGATCCATCCTGTAGAATCAGAGCATGTTACGCATTTAGCGCCTAACTGATGTGCTTTCTGGATTGCATAGATTGCAACATTACCAGCACCGGATACAACGCAAGTCTTGCCTGCCATGTCCTGTCCATGGGATTTCAGAAGTTCTTCTGTCATGTATAACAGACCGTAACCTGTAGCTTCTGTACGTGCTAAAGATCCACCATAAGTAAGTCCTTTACCTGTCAGAACGCCTTCGTACAATCTTGTGATTCTCTTGTACTGACCATACAGATAACCGATCTCTCTTGCACCTGTTCCGATATCACCAGCCGGTACATCGACATCAGCACCGATGTATTTGTAAAGCTCTGTCATAAAGCTCTGGCAGAATGCCATAACCTCACGATCAGATTTGCCCTTAGGATCGAAATCAGATCCACCTTTACCGCCTCCGATTGGAAGACCTGTTAAGGAGTTTTTGAATACCTGCTCGAAACCAAGGAATTTAATAATTCCAAGATATACAGATGGATGCAGACGCAGACCACCTTTGTACGGTCCAATTGCGTTGTTAAACTGTACACGGTATCCTGTGTTTACCTGTGCCTGACCATTGTCGTCAACCCATGCTACACGGAACTTGAACTGTCTGTCCGGCTCTGTGATACGCTCTAAGATTGCCTCTTTTCTGTAAAGCTCTTCGTTTGCTTCTACAACTGGTCTGATGGATTCCAATACTTCTTCTACTGCCTGAAGGAATTCTGGTTCAGCAGCATTTTTTGTTTTTACTCTCTCGAGTACTTCGTCTACGTAGCTCATCTCGTATCTCCTTTTTTTTAATAATCTCAACATCATCATTTTATTATCTTATGAAGGATTATGCAATATTTTTTTTAAATTTTGTCATATTTTTCACATTTAAGCGTGATTTTACGTGTTTCTTGCATAATTTGAAACCATTTCCGTCACTCAGCACAATATTTTTGTAATCCAGCACAAAAAATTATTTTTTGTTTTCTCTGTTTTTCCCCAAAACAGCTTCTTATTTTTGCAAGACAGTGTGCCAGCACATACCTTTGCCAACCAAACAGACAATCATGCCTGTTTTAATAAGACTGAGAGAAACAACGAAGCAGAAGCCCCTGATCTTGATTTTCATCAAAACCAGGAACCTCTGCTTCTTCTTTACAGTTCTCCCATTTCGTCTAAGATATGTTTTCTCAGTGCGGTATAAGTCTCTTTGCTGAGTGTGTGCTCGATCTTGCATGCATCCTGCTCTGCGATCTCCGGATCAATTCCAAGAAACTCAAGCCATTTGCGCAGGATCAGATGTCTGTCATAAATGTTAGAAGCGATCTCCATACCACTTTCTGTCAGAGTAATAAAACCGCTGTTGTCTACTTTAATGTAGCCATTTAAGCGCAAATTTTTCATTGCAACACTGATACTCGGTTTGGAGTAATTCATTTCATTTGCAATGTCGATGGAACGAACCACCGGAAGTTCTTTGCTCAACTTCAAAATACACTCTAAATAATCTTCTGCTGACTGATGAATTTGCATCCCCTGTACCTCCTTATTCATACTTTATTTTTCCATGTTTGCAAATTTCGTATACTGCGGCAGCCATACCAGGTTCACGGTTCCAATCGGACCGTTACGTTGTTTTGCAATGATGATCTCCGCAATACCTTTGTTTTCTGAATCTTTGTTATAATAGTCATCACGATAGATAAACATAACCACATCGGCATCCTGCTCGATGGCTCCGGACTCACGCAAATCGGAAAGCATCGGTCTGTGATCCGGTCGCTGCTCCACCTGTCGGCTCAGCTGTGACAGTGCGATCACCGGCACATTCAGCTCTCTGGCTAACTGTTTTAAGGATCGTGAAATATCTGATATCTCCTGCTGTCTGGAATCTGATCTGCCGGAACCGGACATCAATTGCAGGTAATCGATGATGACCAGCTTCAGGTCATGTTCCAGCTTGTATTTTCTGCACTTGCTTCGCAGCTCTGAAATCGAAATACCCGGCGTATCATCTATGATCAAATGAGACTTTCCGATGGTTCCGGCGCCTTCGATCAGTTTTTCCCAGTCTGCATCCGATAAGTTACCGGATCTGAGTAACTGGGCATCCACTCTGGATTCCAGAGAAAACAGACGGTTCACCAGCTGTTCCTTTGACATCTCCAGACTGAAGATCGCCGTTGCCATATTTTCATGAAACGCTGCATACTGTGCAATATTCAAAACAAATGCTGTCTTACCCATAGAAGGACGTGCTGCAACCAGAATCATATCGGAAGGCTGAAGACCGGAAAGCTTGTAATCCAGATCGATAAATCCGGTCGGGATTCCGGTGACATTTCCCTGCGTCCGGGATGCCAGCTCTATTTTATCCAACGCATTTAAAACAACCTGTTTGATCGGCACATAATCGCTGTTACTCCGACTCTGCAATAAATTGAAAATACTTTTTTCTGTATCCTCCAGAATCGTCTCCAGACTCTCGTTACCCAGATAACAGGTGTCTGCAATCTGCTCGTTGATCTTGATCAGTTTTCGTAAAACTGCTTTTTCCTTTACAATATCCGCATAGTATTTGATATTTGCAGATGTCGGAACGGCAGTGACCAGATCCCCGACGTATTCCAGACTGCTGATCTCCGGCGGCACATTTTTTTCACGGAGCCGGTTCTGAAGAGTGATCAGATCTACCGGGCTTCCACTGTTGAACAGCTCTGTGATCGTCTCAAACAAAATCCCATACTGCTGATGGTAAAAATCATCTTTGACCAGCTGCTCGGATGCCGTCAGGATCGCATCTCTGTCCATGATCATCGAACCGATGACGGATTGTTCCGCTTCCAGACTATGCGGCATGATACGCTTTACCAAAGCTTCTTCCATACCTCTGTCGCTCCTTTAGCTCTAAAATTTATCAAACGGATCTTTGTCATCCATTTATGTTGCTTTTAATTTGTTTTTTCCGCAATTCAATTACAGGACTCATTCTGCGTTATGAAAGCTTTTTACGCTTCAGTAACTTTCACACGCAGAGAACCAGTTACTTTTGCATGAAGTTTTACTGCCACGTCAAAGGTTCCAAATGCTTTGATCGGAATGTTCAGTGACATTTTCTTTTTATCGATCTCTAATCCAAGCTGATCTTTTACTGCTGCAGAGATCTCTTTTGTGGAAACAGAGCCGAAGGTACGTCCGCCTTCTCCTGCTTTCATCTTTACTTCTACTACTTTATCTTCCAGTTCCTTTGCAAGCGCTTTTGCTGCTTCTAACTGTTCCTGTGCCACTTTATCTGCATGTTTGTTCTGAAGCTTCAGATCATTCAGATTCTTACCGGTTGCTTCCAGTCCCAGTTTTTTTGCAAAGATCACGTTTCTCGCATAAGCATCACTGACTGTTACGATCTCTCCTTTTTTTCCAAGGCTTTTTACATCTTCTAACAAAATCACTTTCATTACTTGATATCTCCTTCCTTTATCATCTCATCCAGTGTATTTTCGATGGTACGTTTTGCCTCATCCAGCGTACAGTCGGTCAACTGCGCTCCCGCAGAATTCATATGGCCACCGCCGCCTAAGCGCTCCATAATCAACTGTACGTTGATCTCATCAATGGAACGGGCACTGACATAGATCTGTTCATGATACTCTGTCAGCACAAATGAAGCTTTGATTCCGATGATATTGAGCAGCTCATTGGCTGCCTGTGCACATGCCACCGTCGGACTCTCAATATTATCCGCCGGACACACACTGATTGCAAACATATTTCTGTAAACTTCTGCATGGCGCACGGCTTCCGCTCTCGCCTTGTATGCAGACATATCATTTCTGAGCATTTTTCGTACCCTGGTAACTTCCGCACCACAGCGGCGCAGATAAGCAGCTGCCTCAAACGTACGGACACCCGTCTTGGATACAAAGTTGTTGGTATCGATCAGGATACCAGCATAGATCGCATCCGCTTCCTGCGCGGAAAGCTTAATATCCTCATCAAAATACTGCAATACTTCCGCGATCATCTCGCAGGTCGAAGAAGCATACGGTTCGGTATAAGATAACACCGTATTTTTGATCACATCCTCACACTGACGATGATGGTCAAATACAACGATGGTTCTTGCACGGTTTAACAGCGTCGGACACTCGGTGTAGCTCGGACGGTTCGTATCCACAACGATCAGGGCAGTATGAGAATCCAGCTCGTCGATTGCCAGCTGGCTCGGGATAAACATATCATCCGGATAACCGTTTTCTGAGGTAAAACACTCTTTCAGCGGCCGCAATGTCGTATTGACTCCATCAATTACGATCTGCGCCTTTTTGCCAAGCTGACGGGCAGCACAGTAAATTCCAATGGCTGCGCCAAAAGAATCGATATCTGCGATCTTATGTCCCATGATAAAGAACTTATCCCTGCTGATCATGATCTCACGCAACGCCAGCGCCTTTACACGCGCTTTGACACGGGTAGTCTTATCCACCTGACGGTTATTTCCGCCAAAATAAGAAATCTTGTCTCTGGTCTTTACAACGACCTGATCTCCGCCACGGCCAAGAGCCAGATCGATGGCCATACGGGAATGTTCATAGTTTTTCGTGTAATCATTTCCCACATATCCAATACCCATACTGAGGGTGACAGACATCTCATTTCCGACTTTGATACTTTTGACATCTTCTAAGAGACTGAATTTCTCTGCCTCCATTTTTTCCAGATATTTATGCTGGAATACGACAAAATATTTATCCTTCTCGGTCTTTTTCACCAGACCGTCGATGGATGCAAAAAATTTATTCACTTTACGGTCGACCAGTGCTACCAGAAGCGACTGTTTTACTTCCTCGACCGTATCCAGAACCTCATCATAGTTGTCGATATAGACAAGGGCAGAAACCATCTGCATTTCCTGATTTTCAATGCGGTACTGTGTCAGCAGTGTCTCATCAAACAGATAGATCACCTGCAGATACTGCTTCTTCTCTGCCAATTCTATACTGCTGCTCTCATGCAGAATATCCGCAAAATGGATCTTATGCACAGAAGCCCGGTACACTTTTTCTTCCCGCTGTACCATCAGCTCCAGCTCGTCCTCTTTCTCCATCAGTTCCCGCGTAACCTGCGGAAAAATCGTAGTGATAGATTTGTGATATCCTTTATCTTTTTCGGAAAGCAGCTCAAACTGGTGGTTCATCCACAGTAACTTGCCCGCAGAATCCATAACAGCATATGGAACCTCAAATTCATTTAAAAGACGCTTCTGCACGGTGCCATACTGTGTAGCAAAATCAATCAGTTCATTGAGCAGAATCGGTTGATTTCTCCAGTAAACAAACAACATGACAAAAAAGTAAATTGCCACGAAAATTGTTCCAAGGATCCCCGCCTTTACATTCAGAACATACATCCACACATCCATTGCCGCAAATAACAGGGTCAACATCAGCGGTGTCTGCGTATATCCTTTTAATTTTCCCTTCAACTTAATATCCTGTCGCATGATAACTCCTTTTGCTAAAAACTCCTCTCAGATTCTATACAGACCGATACTATCTAGTAAGTATACCACACTTTGACGCGATTAGGAAGCTTTTTGTTTTATGTTGCTAACTTGAGTTTATTCGCTTATTTTCCTAGTTTTCAATAGAAAGCAGCTGATTGACATACCGATCCCAGAATGTGCTGTGATCCTGCTTATAGATCAGCTCTTTTGCCATAACCGGATCATCTGTGATCACGTTGTCGATCCCCATGCCGACCACCTTTTCCAGCTGATCCTCAGAATTAACCGTCCATACATAAATCTGTTTTCCTGCTTTCTGGGCACGGTTTACAAAACTCTGGCTCAGCATCGTGGATTCCACACTGTAGCCATCCGCATATTCCAGATCCGTAAAGTTTCCATAGGAAACGGACGTAATATATACGGTCTCAATACTCGAATCTGCCTCTTTCACTTTTTGCAGGGACTCGTATTTCAGGGAAGACACCACGCAGGTATCCCGCATATGGTATTCTTTCAATAATTTTGCCACCTGTTCTTCCAGATCTTTGTCATGTCCGCTTGGTTTGATCTCAATATTTAACCGGATTTTTCCACGGCATACTTTCAAAACTTCTTCCAGCGTCGGAATGCGGACCGTCTGGAACTTCTTATTAAACCAGCTTCCGTTGTCCAGATTCTTAATTTCATCCCAGGTTACCTGCCATACCTCTTTATCCAGCCCTGTGGTACGTTTCAGACTGGAATCGTGCATCACGATCACTTCCCCGTCTGCTGTCTGCTGAACATCCAGCTCCGCCCAGTCTGCACCAACTGTGATGGCACCCTTAAATGCCGGAATCGTATTTTCCGGATACTCAGTAGAATAGCCTCTGTGCGCAGTTACCTCCACCGGATTATCCAGCCCCATATGTAACACGCCCCGTTTATCCGCAAAAGTATACGCAAAGTTTACTCCAATCGCCACCACAATGCTGATGGCAATGATCCGTTTCCGATACAGATACAGTTTTTTCGCCCAACCGGTTTTGGTAAGACGATAGGCATTATCCAGATTTTTAAACTGTCCCGGAATCTTCTCTCCGGATGCAGCTTTATAATAGTAAAATAACAAGCTGACACAAAGGAAAAACAGTGGCAGATCAAAGCAGAAAAATATTGCTCCGCACACATCCATCAACAGGGAAATACCGGAAAGTGTCAGACTACTGAACAGGTCATGTGTCGGCAATGCCAGATTTACCTTGGAAACCAGCCAGGAACCAAACAGAATGATTCCGTAATAGATTCCAATGCAAGCCAGACTCCAGCCAACGACAACTGCCATATCCCGCCAGTAGTGTTTTCCCTGCAGATGAAAACTTCTTTTACGCGCCTGCTTGAAATTGCAGTTTTCCAGGCAGAAATAGTGCAGACTGTAAATCCAATGGAAAGACCGCAGTCCGATAAAAACCCAGAATCCAACATACAGAATTGCCAGCCACGTATGGGACATAATGTAATCCACAATAAACTGCGGCACCGTAAATTTTGTAATATAACCGGAAATCACCAGTGCATGTGTCATCGGTATGATGATGAGCAAATACAGCATCATAATGATATTTCGCGGATAGATAACTCGCAACGACGTCTTAAATCCCTGCCGGATCAATGCCAGCAACGGCATTTCCTGCTTTCGGAAAGACGCATGGATGCAGCAAATGATACAGCAGATATCAAACATCGTAAAAAATGCCATACCAAATACAATCAATACTAAAAACACCCAAGTCAGCGGGGCTTTCAAAAACGTTCCCATGGTTTCATCAGACAGGTAACTTAACCCCTGTGCCTTCAATGCCAGTTTCATCAGACCACTGAGCAGCGGCTTAAATACTGCCATGGAAACAAATTTATATAAAAGTTCAAACACTAAAAGTGTACCAATATTCAATTTCAGTAATCTAAATGCATAACGCAGATAACGTATAATTTTCTTCATATGATTATTCTATTGTATTCTGTTATTTTTCAAAACTAATTCATTTGCCCGATCAATTCACAATGTATTCTTTCCTGCAGACATAATTCACTCTTTTCATCGAACTTCTATCTGCTCTAAAGAATGCAAAAAGCTCCCCGGAAAAATTCCGGGGAGTCTGTTGTCAAAATTAATCCTGTACGTACGGCATTAAAGCAACGTGACGTGCTCTTTTGATTGCTACAGTGATAGCTCTCTGATGTTTTGCACAGTTTCCTGTGATTCTTCTCGGAAGGATTTTTCCTCTCTCAGAGATGTATCTTTTTAATTTATTTGTATCCTTGTAATCGATTACATTGTCTTTTCCACAGAATACACAAACTTTTTTTCTTCTGCGGCCGCCTCTTCTCTTCATCGGAGAATTGCTTTTTTCATCTTTATTATAAGCCATGATAGTTTACCTCCTGTTTAGTTAAATGGTAATTCTTCATCAATTCCGTCCGGAATATTCATAAAACCATCACTCACTGCATTGCTTGGTGACGGTCTGTCTGCCGGCGCAAAACCTCCTGTATGCTCAGCACTTGCGGCTTTGCTCTCTGCAAACTCCTGCTCCTCAACAACAACATCTGTTGTGTAAACCTTCTGTCCATCGCGGTTTGTATAACTTCCGGTCTGGATACGGCCTGTAAGGGCAATCTTAATTCCTTTGCGCAGATATTTCTCTGCGAACTCTGCCTGACGTCCGAATGCTACACAGCCGATAAAATCTGCTGACTGGCTGTCGCCGTCACGACGGAATCTACGATCTACTGCAACTGTATATCTTGCGATTGCGGTTGCCTGTTCACCCTGAGAATAACGAACCTCAGGATCACGGGTCAAACGTCCCATCAAAATTACTTTATTCATAAGGATAACTCCTTTTCTACTGTGAAATTATGCCTCGTCTTTTCTAACGCATAAAAATCTCAGCACGTTGTCCATGATACGAACACTCTGCTCTAACTCAGCAGGTACTTCTGCTGCAGCGTCGAACTGAATGAAGTAATAGAAGCCTTCGCTCATTTTCTGGATGTCGTAAGCTAATTTTTTCTTACCCCAATCCTCAACTTCTGTTACTGTACCGCCAAAACGAGTAATGTACTCTTTTGCTTTCTCAACAACTGCTGCTCTGGCGTCATCTTCGATCTTGGCACTAACAATTAATGCTAATTCATACTTGTTCATGCTTTCTTACCTCCTTGTGGTCTTTTGGCCCTCTGCTCATCTTGTAGAGAGCAAGGATATTGTATATCACGATTGCCTATGTTACCATATTTTTAATCATCGGGCAAGTGTTTTTTCAAATCTTTTGTGTTTTTTTCTACGATCTTTCGTGAAACCATAATTTGATGCCCACAGCCCGTACATTTTAACCGAAAATCTGCGCCTACACGAAGAATCTCCCACTCAAAACTGCCACAGGGATGCTTCTTTTTTAATTTTACGATATCTCCCACTTCATATTGATATGCCATTTATCCACCTCATTCATTTTCCCGCTTATATTTTCTTTCATCATCATTTATGCATTTCGTGAGTACACGCTCCTTTTTCAAGTCGAACGCACGTGAGACTTGGTGCGTGATTCTGGTCAGCGCAAGCTGACATCTTCTTTTCAGAATCACTGCGCTCTACACTCCGTTCCGGTCGGCGCAAAACCATTGTCTTCCAGACAATGTGCGCCCTCGCGGAGCATTTATCTCAGTCGGAGATTGAACTCCCACTGAGAAATACTTGTTACTACTCACCACTTGCAGAAGTGGGAGTCTCAACTCAGACTGAGATGAAGCATCTACTTCACAGGTCCCATAGTTTTTAGCAGACCTGCTGAAATACTTCGCCGATCGGTGCCTGAATGACCAGATCCGCCCGACGGTCTAACGGTGTCGCTGATTTATTGATCAGAACCAGCTTGTTTCCTTTGTAAAAATCGATCAGTCCCGCTGCCGGATAGACCGCAAGACTTGTTCCACCAATGATCAGGATCTCTGCCTGACTGATAAAATGGATTGCTGACTGCATGGTAACATCGTCCAGACCTTCCTCATACAACACAACATCCGGCTTGATCTGACCACCGCAGGCACATTTTGGAACTCCCGTTGATTCCTTAATATAAGAAGCGTCGTACAGTCTTCCACATTTTCTGCAATAGTTTCGATGTACGCTTCCGTGCAGTTCCAGTACATTTTTGCTGCCTGCCGCCTGATGCAGACCATCAATATTCTGTGTCACCACCGCTTTTAACTTGCCCTTTGCTTCCAGTTCTGCCAGTTTCAGATGTGCTGCATTCGGTTTTGCATCCAAAGCCAGCATTTTATCCCGGTAAAATTTATAAAATTCTTCTGTCTTTTCCATATAGAAGGTGTGACTGAGAATCGTCTCCGGCGGATAATCATATTTCTGATGATATAACCCGTCCACACTTCGAAAATCCGGAATTCCGCTTTCCGTTGACACACCGGCTCCGCCAAAAAACACAATATTGTCCGATGCTTCGATCCACTGTTTTAACTGTTCTGTCCCTGTCATAATTCTGCGCTCCCTTTCCTGATATTTTATTTTCCATCTTTTTTATTAATACTATACTCCACATCCGGAAATGGCAACTCCTTTTCACCGCTTATTCTCAGCGCACATTCCCATATTAATGCAATCTTCACGATTTCTTCACATTTTTTGATGTTGACAGATTTTGCAGTCTGATATTTAATATATGTTAGTGATTTTTTACCGAAAATAACTTTTTATATAGTAACTTATCAACTTGTACTTACGGAAATGAGAGAGAAAAAATGCATATTTCATTCGCAGGAAAAAAAGTCCGCCTTCTGGCACTGGCGGTCTGTATTTTTATGATTATTTTTGTATCGGCTAACTGGAAGCTGTACTTAGATCCGGATCTGAATCTGCAAGGCGGAACCCTTTTGTTTGTTCTGTCGCTTCTTGCCGGTCCGACTGCCGGATTTCTGATCATTTTTAAGCCATCGGTAGATCAGAAATATCAGGCATTTGCCAATACGGCATTATTTTTTATCATGCCGATCCTGACCATTCAGATGGTAGAGGCATTTAATGAAAACTTCATCTGGTGGTTTTCTGTACCTACGTTTCTGGCAAACTACATGATCTACCTTGTATTTTATCTGGTTTTTTACCTGATCACAGGGCGCTATCATATGGTGGGACTGATCGTAAATATTTCCCTTTACGTCTGGTCGCTGCTAAACTATTTTATTGAACTGTTTCGTGGATCACCATTTGTTCCGCTGGATATACTGACCTTCAAAACCGGTCTTACGGTATCCGACGGCTACACTTACGAACTGAGCTGGCAGCTTATCTGCGGCTCCATCATGTTTTTCCTGATTTATCTGGTAAACAAAAAAAGTGTCAATATCAAACCGAAAAAATTAAAATTTAAACTGCTGGCAAAACTTGCTCCGGCAGCTTATATCGCTGTGGTTGCGATCTCCTTATTTTTCACCGACCACGCCGCAAACCTTGGATATAAACCGGATTTCTGGGATCAGGCAAGAGGTTATCACCGCACCGGTTCTTTCTTTAACTTCTGTCTGAACACAAAGTATCTGATCGTGCGTAAACCGTCCGATTATGCTCCGGATAATGTCAGCACCTATGTTGCTGATACCCTGAAGGATTCAGGTGTTGATCCGGACAGCGATACAAGTACCAACCTGTTGACCGGTCAGAATGACTACACACCGTCTACCGACGGCACGATGCCAAATATTATCTGCATCATGAATGAATCCCTGTCGGATCTGGGTGCCCTTGGTAATCTGGAGACAAACGAAGATTATATGCCATTTATTCACAGTCTGACAGAAAATACCATCAAAGGTTATCTGTCTATGCCGGTATTCGGCGCAGGAACAAGTAACAGCGAATTTGAATTCCTGTCCGGAGATTCTATCTCCTTCCTGCCAACAGGCTGTAACGTATATCAGTCCTACGTCAAAGATTCGATTCCGTCCCTGGTATCCACCCTTGGCTCTCTTGGGTATTCCAAAACGGCGTTCCATCCGTATTACGGGGATGGCTGGAACCGACGCAACGTATATCCGCTGCTTGGTTTTGACAACTATATCAGCATCGAAGATTTTGTTGATCAGGATATTTTGGATACCTATAAACAGAACAACGATGTAACCCAGTATGAGACACTGTTAAAGGAACGTTATCCGGACCGCGACATGTTGCTGCGCCGTTTTGTCAGCGACAGTTATGATTATTCCATGGTGGAAAATATGTTTGAAAACCGGGATACATCCAAACCGTTCTTTCTGTTCAACGTCACCATGCAGAACCATGGCGGATACGCAATGTCCTACACAAACTTTGCACAGGAGATTTATGTAACCAACATGTCAACGGTTTACCCCAAAGCCAACCGTTATCTGTCTCTGGTAAAACGCTCTGATGACGCTTTCCGCGAACTGACCGAGTATTTCAGTCAGGTAACAGAGCCGACGATCATCTGCATGTTTGGTGATCATCTGCCATCCATTGAAGATGAATTT
Source organism: Roseburia sp. OM02-15 (assembly GCF_003481835.1). Classification (NCBI taxonomy): domain Bacteria; kingdom Bacillati; phylum Bacillota; class Clostridia; order Lachnospirales; family Lachnospiraceae; genus Roseburia; species Roseburia sp. OM02-15. The sequence continues at coordinate 2,429 of NZ_QULX01000020.1, read as the reverse complement.
TATGAGGAATTATTCGGCACCAGTCTGGATAATCTGACCACTGAACAGCAACAGCTTCGTTATATGACACCATTTGTCATCTGGGCAAATTACGATATTCCAGAAACCACTTTGAATCAGATCAGTGCAAACTATCTGTCCACACTGGTATTGCAGACGGCAAAACTGCCGCTCACCCAGTATAATAAATATCTGGCTTCTCTGTATCAGAAACTGCCGATCATCAACACGGTAGGATATGTAGATTCAGATAATAACTACTATACACATTCTGAGAGCAGTAAATATGACGATTTACTCTACCAGTATCATTGTCTGGTATATAATTCCCTGATTGACCGGAACAACCGTGATTCGTCGGTATTTTTCCTGAATCAGAATCAGTAATTCTTGTTTGGTGGATATATGGCTATACTTTAAGATTATGAAAGCGGACTCAGACAAATTTATCCTGGCAGCTACCAATCGCTCACCAGGATAAATTTGCTCTGAGCCCGCTATTTACGTATATATTACCTAGATTTTTATGCATATCTTTTCTCATGTATTTAGCAAATTTCTTTATCCTATTTATACACCTCCATATATTTTGCACCACAACGGCACTGCGTACCGCATTGCCCTATTCCACTATGTATTCCGGCCTGTAAATCATGTCAATAAATCTGTAATTCACAGGTCTTCCTTATTTCTATTTTTCTATTTTTATCAGTATCCATTTGGTTAGTTACAGGTGTTTTACACAAAACAAAATGCGCTTTGTTTCTTTTTTTGTACACTTTGCATATTTTTATTGACATGGTCTTACCAGTTATATATAATGCAAATATGAAGTTTATATTTTCTTTATAATTTTCATATTTGCTTAATTTTTTATATTTAGGAGGGTTTTTTATGGCTTTAGGTATTATTGGTATCGTAGTCGCGCTGGCAATTTTCCTGTACGGCGCCTACAAAAACGTATCCGTACTCTACCTGGCTCCGCTCTGCGGCGTTATCGTAGCAGTAACAAACGGATTGAATGCAAACGACGCTTTCACATCTCTGTATGTTGGTGCCGTTGAACAAAATGCAGCAACCGGCGCATGGGAAATCGGCGGTGTCTGCGGAATGATCACAGCAATTTTCCCAACCGTATTCTTAGGCGGTTTATTTGGAAAAGTTCTGGCAGACAGTGGTGCTGCTCAGTCTATTTCTTCCACACTGGTAAACAAATTCGTTATGCCGGTAAACAACAAAGAAAAACAGGCAAAACGTGCCGTTTTAATTATGTTACTTATTGAATGTATCCTTACATACGGTGGTGTAGACGGATTCGTAGCAATCTTCGCTACATTCCCGATCGCAATGTACATGGCAAGCCGCATCGGTATTCCAAGACGTATGGTTCCGGCAATGCTGGCATTAAGCTGTGGTGCAAACTCTGCTCCATTCGTATTAAGTATCAATAACATCATCTGTATGAGCATCCTGCAGACAAGTCCGGGTGCTGCTCCAATCCCGGGATTCATTTCCTTCATCGTAATTGAGATCGGTGTATACTTCATCTGCTCTACATTCATCGTAAGAGAGATGAGAAAAGGTGAGACTTTCGATTATGGTAACTGCGAACCGATCCCGGCAGATGATGCGAAAAAACTTCCGCATTTCGCAATTGCTATCATCCCGTTAATCGTTGTATTCCTGCTTTTCGCTATCGTACAGATTGCTTCTCTGGCTCTGGTTTGCGGTATCGCAGCAGTAATCATTCTGATGGCTCCGCACTTCAAAGACAATGAGAAAAAAGGCTTCCCGGCATGGGCAGGCAACGTTCTCAACTCTTTAAATATCGGTGCAGCAAATGGTGCAAGCGCTATCATGACTCTGACAGCTGCAGCTGGTTTCGCAGCAGTTGTACAGCATACAGCAGCATTCAACGGTTTCGTTGGTATTCTGTTTGGCATGAAAGCTTCTCCGTTAGTAATTGGTATCGTACTTGCGATCATCGTTGTAGCATTTACATCTTCACCGCCAGCAGCTTTAGGTATTGCACTTCCAATGGTTGCTGCAGCTTATATCTGGACTGCTAACCCGGCTCTGAATCCGAACGCACTGGCTCGTTGTGCTGCTATCGCAGTTTCCACATTTGAGACACTGCCGGTTAACGGACTGATCCTGATCACAACTGGTCTGGCTCAGGTTAAGATCAAAGATGCATACTTACCGATGTTCTTACAGACCGTTATTATGACATTAGTTGGAACCATTCTGTGTGCAGTCATCCTTACCGTTGCACCACAGTTGGCATAATCCCAGAAGTTACTTTCGACAATTTGGGAATCGAAAAAGTTAAGCCATATGAAGAAAAGCGCTGCTTCTAAGGGAGCAGCGTCAGACTGTAGACAAACTTGGTGTTGGGTGTTATATCCAGCACCATTTTTCTTTTAAAA